>JBKDHV010000020.1:0-6107 GCA_046336915.1 Bdellovibrionales bacterium | reverse complement strand
AAATGGCATAGCGGCTGGAGCTTCGGGACCGGTGGCCGGCGATCGGCCCAGTTATCCACAAAACTTCGACTGAAAAATCAGAAAATTTGTGGATAACTGACGAAATTTGACGAATCAAATCGCCGAACTCGCTCTAGGTATACGAATCGTTTCTTCACGAGTCGACATTTGAAGACCAAAGTTCTTGACCGTGACGTTTAGAAACTGAGCTTGTTGTACAGCCAGCGCCGCAGTTCCAACTCGATTTCCAGCCGCAATCATTTGCGTAGCTTGGACCATAACAGGATTATCAGCGGCCCATTTAATGCCCGTAATGCGCTCCATGATAAATTTCGCATCCTGCTTTTGGATATCGGTTGCTTGCTCGGCTAAGGCACTCGACATAAGCCCGGCCCATGCAGCAGCGATAATGAACAGATTGATTCTCACAATTCCCCCCTTTGAGAACCGAACAACGACAGCATGGAACGGACGTGAATTGTCTAGATCGTTCTACACTTTCAAATTATCAAGGGGGCCAAAAGTCTAACAGATAATTCAAGACCTTAGCTCAAGATGACATTGACGTTGTCAAAATCTATGACATCCTTCTTTCCAGTGAGAGAGAACTATGTCATGCAATTCAGTCTAAGTTTTTGACGGTCATTCTTTTTTTGTTAATGAGTTCAACAGGTTGGTCCTATCCAGAATTTATCGCCTATGGGTATCGGAGCTGCTTAACCTGCCACTTTAATGGAACTGGTGGAGGAGGATTGAACGATTATGGTCGTGCCGTTTGGGCAGCGGAAATAGCCTCGAAGGCCCTTCTGTTTTCCAGGTGGTCTGACGAACGGCTCGGGGAGACGTCCAGCTTCCTTGGAAAGCCCGATCGATTGCCTTGGTGGATTCGACCTGGAATCAAAACGCGTAATCTTTATGTCGTGAATGATCCTGGTAGTAAAGATTCAATTGAACGCTGGATTACCATGCAGCAAGAATTGAATAGCGCCTTCTTTCTCGATCGCGACCAGCGAGTCATGTTTTATGGTTCGTATGGGTATCGTCCTATGCCTGAAAGCTTCAAGGATCGCCCGGGCGATAAACCTGAAGAATGGATCAGTCGTGAGCATTACTTCCGAGTCATGGTGAATGATGTCTTTCATATGTATGCGGGCTTGATGGATAAAGTCTTTGGTATCAAGAATGTCGATCACAAAGCCTTTGCTCGCGAAATGACCCAGTTAACAAGGGACGATCAGAGCCATGGAGTCATGGCTCACTTGATTGGGGAAAAGATGGAGTTTTTCGCTCAGTACTTTATGGGAAACTTGCAGCAGAAGGAAAGACTTCGCCCCCAGGGTTTTACTCTGCACTTTGACCGAGCGCTCGGGGAGCGAGGGGCTTTTGGCGGATCCTACCTAAATGAACAGAACGATTTCGTGAAGCGTCAGATGATTTCAGCGAATTTCCGTTCGGGACTTAGAGGACAAGGAAATGGCTTTCTCAGCGAAGTTGGCATGATTGAAGAAAAACCCGACGGTCAGAAAACTGAGCAAGGGATCTACACCTTTTTTGAAAATATGATTCGGTTCACTCGCGGCTACCATGGTCTGCTTCGTTTCGAGACATGGAAGGCCGACATCAATTCAAACTCTCCGGAAGCCTTCAAGTACGGGTTTGGTTTTCTCACCTTTCCTTGGGTTCGCACAGAGTTTTGATTCGACGTCTACAATCAAAGAACTATTGTTCCAGGTCAGGCCACCGAAGATACGTGGATCGCCATGGCGCAGCTGCATTTATCTTTATGGTTCTTCCGACTTTCTTGTGCCTATAGAGGGTAGAGATCCAGCTTGCCGCAATAAAACAGGATCGCGATGCGGTAGTTGCTGAAGCTCCGGTATCCCCGCGCATTGGCTTTGATCGTCTGGATCTTTGAGTTGAACCCCTCCATCATGGCGTTGGTGATCAGGTGCCTCAGGTAGGTCAGTATGTTGGGAAGATGGCGTTTCATGAGTTTTGCTACGTCAGCCATTGGTTTCAGCCGTGAGTGCGTTGCCCACCAGTACCACCGCTGGAAGAACTTCTCCGCAGAAGCCTGGTACGAGTAAGTCCAAAACTCTGAAAACATCTCCTTGATTGACCAAGCCCGACCGGCCTTAAGCTTGTCCATTCTGAGCGTCTTAAAGCGTTCTTTTTCAGTGTCGCTCATATTCTCTGGATTCTTCAGGAACAAATACTTGGTTCCCTTCAACGTCTCGTCGTTTTCTTTCATAAACTCCTTGTGCTCGGCACGCCGGACTTTGTCGACGGCTTCGTTGAGGTACTTGGAGATGTGAAACTTGTCATGAACGATGTCGGCTCGCGGAGCGTGAGTCTTGGTGGAAGTGATAAACGCGTCCCACATATCCATGGCAACGGCGTCGACACCTGTCCTGATCTCTTCTGGAAGCTTTTGCCAGAGCAGATTTGCTGCTTCCAGTGTCCGCCCTTCGACGACATCCAGAATTCTCTCGCCGTCGATGTCGACCATCAAAGATGCGTACTTGTGGCCTTTCAAAAAGCTCTTCTCGTCAATACCGATATTTCGGATCTCGTCGAGCTCCCGTCGGATCAGACCGCGCTCGACTGCACGAGTCTGAATGTGGTGAACTTGGTCCCAGGAAAGACCCAGAAGTCTTGCCGCCTCCTTGAGACTCTTTGCAGCCTTCATGACATCGATCGCAAGCCGCTCAAAGAGAAGCGTGAACCGCGAGTTCGGACCCGCCCACGGCACATTGATGGTCTTTACTCCGTGCTCCAGGCATTCGGCTCTTGGCACTCGAGACTTGATGATCGTCTGAAACTGCATTGTATCCAAATGCCGCCACCGACGCTCTTCACGGTGATCCTTGATGGCACAGGAGCGACCGCACACGGGGCATTCAACTTGTTGATCAACTGGCCACTGCACGGCGATCTCAACCAGCTTCTCCTGCATCTTTAAGTCAACATTGGTGACGAGCCACGGCGGTATCAGGCCCAACAATAAACTGTAATGTTTGTGCAAATCGGATGATGTTCTCATCCAAAAATCGAAGCTCAAATATCAAGCAATATCAACCTACGCGCCCCGGGCTACCCACAAAAAAGTCGGAATATCCCTTATTTTAAACGCTCTGACATGGCCTCGATAGACCATGATTCTAAGAGCATTCGATGTTACGCGAAGAATAGAAGCGGCTTCCTCACAAGAGAGCCATTCATGGGAACAACTCTGGTCATCATCTCGATTGTCAAAGAGCTTAGAGCTTTCATCCAGCTCGCTAGATTTCATTATATAGGAGAACTCCTTCTGGTTTTCAAGAATAATTAGGTTGAATGCTAATTATTCTTTATGTTATTGGTTTTATGTCATGAAGAAGATAGCGACATCTAAAAAAGAATTGGATGAGTATGAGGCGGTGTTTTTTGCACTGTCCCATCCTACTAGGCGACATATCTTAATGTGTCTAAGCCAAAAAAAGGGACCAATGCTGGGCGGGAAAATCGCCGACCAGTTTTCAAGCTCCTGGCCGACGATCACTGGTCATTTGCAGACTTTGGTGAAAGCCGGACTTGTCACCGTAAACAAGCAAGGTCGGGAACAGCTTTATGAATTCAATGCAAAAAGATTAGATGTCATTCGAAAATGGATAGATATTGTGCTGTTCTAACTGGCCTCTAATTTGTTCGTTCGCCTTCAAAGTAATTGCCACCGAATAGCCTTACAGCCATCAAGTACAGATCTACTCCAAGGTAAGCCAATGACCTGAAAACGCCAACCTCAAGCTTCCGGTCAACAAGTCGCCGCATATTGTATGAAAAAAGAAAGTCAGCCTCTTCGCGACTTTTTACAGTGTTAGGTTTTGCATAGGTGTAGTCATGAATGTCACAAGCGGCTTTGATATTGATGCCCATTATCGTATTCGGCACAAGGCTAGTGGCCCTTGCGGGGCCACAGCCGTTGATGATCTCGTATTTTTCATCTTCGTGCAAAGTCCAGTAACTTTCAGGTGCCAGTAGACCCTGGTTCTCCATCATTTTTTCGTTCAGAATTTCCTTTCGTATTTTTCATTTTATTTCTGATCTCTAATAATGCTGCCTCCACTTTTTCTACCGAGTTCAAGTCCTTAAGTTGCAAACGAATGTAAGTCTTTGGGTTGAAGTGACTGTCTGCGATTTTTGATTTCGTCTGATTGAAATTCTTCTTAAAAAAGTGAATGAGTGCCCAGCCAGCAAGGCTTGACGGCGTGACAGATACTTCGGGATTTTCTTGCTTCAGCTGCGATAGCATTTGAGCTACAGCATCTTCAGCTTCGCCCTCCAAGGTCAGTCGCAGTGCCATTATTTTTTCTGAACCTTGTCTGAGTCATCAGACGGAATCCATTTTGGCTTTTCAATAATTCGCCACACGCGGTGACCCTCAACCAGTTTGTCACCTTGGACCTGGGTTTCAATCCACTCCATATCAACCACTGGCTTAGTCAAGAAGTGGCCACGACCCGTGGGGATTGAGACCATGCCTGACTTTGGCGGCGTAGAAACATCAAATTTTTCAAGATTCAACAAGGTCTCGCGACGAATCTTTTCTTCACGCTTTGCAATGCCTTTATGAATCAAATAGGCACCGAGCCCACCGAGAGCTGCACCAATCGCAGCCCCCTTGCCTTTGTCGCTATTATTTTGGTTTGATACGGCTCCACCTGCGACAGCACCCGCACCAATACCTAAAATGAGTGAGTCAGACATCGTGGCACAAGAGCTGAGAACAAGTGATAATGATAAGAGAAAGACCATAAATGGCCATGTTTTTTTAACTTTCAATCGGAATACCTCTAAAGCCCCTATATTAGGGGATTGGTCAAAGAATTTAGTTTCAAAAATTTTGATAAAAATTGAATAATGACAATAACTTGCAGGGATCAGTAAGAATTGAGTTTTCTTACTTAATTCTTACTGATTTCATAATGATTTCTTACACATTTCTTACGCACAAACCTAAATACCAATTGGATAATTTCTGTTCATGGATTTGCAAAATTTTGCTCTAAAACTGGGAATTGAAGTCGTACCTTTTCATCAAGCTTAAAATTGAGAGCATTATTGTTGCTGTTAATAAATGTCACTTCAGTTTTGGCAGTTCGCATTTTTGCTAAAGATAAGTAGAGTATTTTTCGAGGCTTGTGCGGAAGAGTATTCGCGTCAATTTTGATAAGTTGTCGAATAAGACTGTCATTTTCACCTATCAGCAGAACGGAAAACAAATCGTCTGATTGATACCATTTTTTAATTTTTTCTGCGTAACGGGTTTCTGATTTTTGACTTCGTTCGTATTCAACAGCAAACCATTTTTGAGATTCGCTTATCTGAATTAAAGCAGCCGCATCGCTTCGCAGTGATCTGAAAGTGGCCAGGTCTTGATAGTCACGCTCAAGCGTTTTTATGCGAATTAGATTTTCAGTGATGAAAAGTCGGCAGTTAGAAATTTTTGAAAATACCTGTCGAATTTCAGAAAGTGTAATGTCATGCAGTGGTGTATTAGATTTTATTTGCAAATCCTTACAATCAACAGATCCGATCTCCATTACTTCCTGCAAACCAGATTTTGTTAAAGAAAATCCAAAATAGCTCCTCTTGCCTTTTTGCTTTAAGTTTTTAGTCTCGATAAGTTTTTCGTTTCTGAGTTCTTTCAACACTCTCCAAATTAATGAAGTACAAGCATCTGAAAAACAGTAACTGTTAATCAGCTTTGCTGTAGAGATTTTATGCTCAGCTAAAAATAGTAAAACTCTAAAAAAATAGTCGTACTTGTCGCCTCCTCCCTCCGGCTGTTTACCAACCAATTATTTGACACCTTCTTTTGATGTTTCGAGCTGCTTCATAACATCCTCTAAACTTTCTTCTTTGGTCACGGGCTCAATTGCAGGAGTCGATGTGTCAGCAGAGCGTTCGTCGATAAGCAGCTGAATTTTCTTTTTTGGATATTCCGACTTTTTTGTGGGTAGCCCGGGGCGCGTAGGTTGATATTGCTTGATATTTGAGCTTCGATTTTTGGATGAGAACATCATCCGATTTGCACAAACATTACAGTTTATTGTTGGGCCTGATAC
>JBKDHV010000019.1:0-11818 GCA_046336915.1 Bdellovibrionales bacterium | reverse complement strand
GACAAAGCCAACTTTAAAAAACAAGTGACTCGATCAATGAAGTCACTTCAGAAAAACAAAAATAAAGTGCGCTCATTTTTTCAAAAGCCAAGCCTTAAATACGCCGCCTAATGTTGGTTATCCAACGAACTTATTAATAATGCCTGATAGGTCACTGCATGCGGCCCCAGTAAATCGAAATAAGCAATCCGCTTTGGCCGCCCGGGCTGATCTAGAAGCTTGTCGAACAGTTGTGGTCGTTTTTTTACTCTTGCTTGGCATTTTGCCTCTGTTGCGAATGAGAGCGTCAGGGTATTTTTAGGATGCGACAGATTTCATTGGCTTAACCTTTTTATGGGCTTGTTGGGCTCTCCAAAGGTCGTATTGAGCCTGCAAATTCATCCAAAATTGCGGAGACGTGCCAAACGCATCTGAAAAACAGAGTGCCGCCTCTTCAGAAATTCCTCGCTTTCCATTCACGATTTCATTCACTCTTGCGTAGGTCCATCCAGGGTGATTGGCAAAATCTTGCTGTGTGTGCCCCAAGGGCTTCAAGAAATCATGCAAAAGAATCTCGCCAGGGTGGGTCGGTTGTCGACGTTTATGAAGCATAGGCTTTTCCTTTCTAACTCTAGACTCAGTAGTGTGGGATTACAGCCAGAACTGTTATTTGGCTGGATTTCGGGCCATAAGACCACAGGATACGATAAGCTTGAGGGGTCTTATTTTGGACATAGGAGCTAAAAACTTTTACACCATAAACGTCTTCAAAAGCAGGCATGGGATGAGAATTCAGTCCAGGATGGTGCGGGTTATTGGATAGATAGCCAAAACTTTTTTTGAGTTGTTTTTGAAGACCAACTTTGGCCGGGTCTCTCATAATTTTCTCAATCTGGGATTCGGCCTCAGTTGTCATCCTCAGCTCGAATGATGCGCGGCTCACGCTTCATCAATCCAGTCATTAGGGATTTTTTTGGTTTGACCTTTTTTATATTCAGAGACGGATCTCTTAAGGCTTTCTAGGAGTTCGGCCTCGACTAAAGTAACAGTTTTTTGAGGGACTAAATGCAAAGACCCGTCTGGGTGCGGCTCAATGGAATAAGATGAAACTCCTGCACGGAGATTTTTTGGAAGTGTAATTCGGCCGCGCCCGTCCAATTCAACAATTTTCAAAATTGCTTTTTTTGTATTACCCATTTTTTAATATTACCCATTTTCCCCTTATGTGTCAAGGAGGTCTTCCGCGTGAGAGGGTCTTGCTTCTTCCTTGAAACAAGTCCGGACGCTAAACAATGGATAGCTGGGGTTTCCAATTCATGATAGCCTGGAAGTGAAATGCCAGGAATAAACGCGAACTTAGCAGTGATGGGAATTGTCCTTTTGGCTAATATCCAAGTTTTTGCGTGTGACGAGTGATTTAAGAAACTAAAGATCGTGGATTCGAAAGACTGTGAATCGTTATGCATGACGGCCGACACCGATATGTCTTCCTACATGTGTCCCGAGCGCTGTAAGTCTCTTTGTAGTAAGAGGCCGCAAGAAGACGAAAACTTTTATGGCTTGACCGATAATGAGATTAAATTCTGTAAAGAGAACAAAGTTGATTGCTTGAGGGCGTATAAGGAAACTTGGGGTGCAGAAAAGATTTGCCTGAGTATATATCCAGTTGGCGATGTGAATGATGAAAGTGATGCTTGTAGACACTATGTCTGGTCGATTCTTCTGAGTCGGACAATTGGCGAGAAGAAAGCAGAGATCGTCTTGAATGCCCATGAGAATAATCCGCGCGAATCTAAAGAACAGCAGGCCATGGATTTAGCAAACAATCGTCTGGGTTTGCTCGATTATCAAAAGTCAAAAGGCAAATTTTCTTCTGATCAAGAAATAAAGAAATCCTTTATCGAGCAGATCAAAAATAATAGACTGATCATTCTCAAGCCGAATTACCGTTCCTCTGGAGGCTTGCCATGAAAAAAGTGAAGGCCATTACTGCTATTTTGGGGATCATCGTTGCGTCGACGGTCATCTATGCCCAATCTTTTTGGGGTGGCAAGACGATGTCGAGCCGAGATGTAAAGGCTAAGTGGGGCCGTGAAAAGTACGATGTGCAAAAGTTCAAAGAGGGGTCTTACGATCTGAAGGCCAAAATGGCCTATTGGATTATGTCCGACAAATCTCTGATAGGTCGACCCTATGAGGAAATTCGTGAAATGTTCGGCGAAAATGATGGGTTTTATTTTATAGACACTTATCCGACTTATATCATTCAACGCGGGAAGAATCACTCGGAAGAGACCTGGCAGCTCGTGTTTAGGATGGATAATCAATTCAAAGTTCGAGACATCATCATGCACAAAAATTGTTGCGAAAAGTAGCAAATCGGCGCAAGTAAAGGCCGATGGAACTGAAAATCATTGGCTACGTCGAATCTTGCTTTCGCGATAAGTTCGGGACCCCTCGACAGCCTGGGTTGATCCCGGAGGCTCGGGGTTTTCTCAAAATTCTGCCGGAGTTCCAGCCTCAGGATTCGCTTCAAGGGCTTGAGCAGTTTAGCCATCTTTGGGTGCTCTTTGTTTTTCACAAGAATCATCAGGACACGCGTTTTCACGCCAAAGTTCATCCGCCGCGCTTGGGGGGTGACAAGGTCGGCGTGTTTGCCACTCGCAGCCCCCACCGCCCGAACCCCGTGGGCCTGTCGCTGCTCAAAATTGAAGAGGTCAAACCCGACGGCATCTGGGTCTCGGGCCTGGATTTGATCGATCAGACGCCCATTTTGGATATCAAACCCTATCTGCCTTACGCCGAGTCGCCGGCCCAGGCTCAGGGCGGCTGGGCCCCCGACGCTCCAGAAACTCCCTGGCAGGTGAACTATCTTTGTCGTGACAAGCTGGAAAAGTGGAAGCGTGAGCGGCCTGAGATCGAGACCCTCATCACTAAAACCCTGCAGATGGACCCGCGACCCCTGGTCTACAAGGGTTACGAGGGGCAAGAGTCTCCCTATCGCAGCCATCATGCGGTGCGTCTGCACGAGGGGGAAGTCCACTTTCGTTTTTGCGAAAATCAAACAATCGAGGTGTTTGATATCTATTTTATGAATGATGAGTTTCGTGAATCGTAGTAGACGGACGTCAAGACGATGACTAAGTCTTAAGACTTCGGAGGGGATATGGAAACTTTGGACACTACTCAAAAACAGACAGCGGCTCGCACAGCGTGGGACACTCATATTGCCACTCGCAAGGTGCCAACACTCAGCTTGGCGGCTTACACAATGGGGTCCGCCGAGCAGCGCGTGACCTTTATTCAAAATCTTTGGAAGGGCCTGAAGGACTACGGCTTCATTATCTTGAAGGACCACGGGGTTTCAGCAGAACTTCAGAAAAAGGCCTACGATCTGCTCGAGCAGTTCTATGCTTTGCCTTTGGAAACAAAAATGAAATACATTTCTCCGGCCGGTGGGGGTCAGCGTGGTTACACGCCCTTCGGTCAAGAGCACGCCAAAGATTCTCCGGTTATGGATTTGAAAGAGTTCTGGCATGTGGGTCGCGAAGTGGCAGCGAACCACCCCATGGCCGCTCATTACCCTGCGAACATTTGGCCTACAGAACTGCCTGAGTTCCAGACTGTTTTCAGCGCTCTTTTCACAGCTCTTGAAGAAGCGGGAAAAAACATGCTCGAGGCCTTGACGGGTCCTCTGCGATTGGAAAAGGACTACTTCAAGGTTCGCGTTCAAGAGGGGAATTCGATTCTTCGCCTTCTTCACTATCCGCCAATCCCCGAGGGTGTGGATCCTCGCTGCTTGCGAGCGGCTCCGCACGAGGACATTAACTTCATCACGCTTTTGCCCGCGGCCACAGCCAGCGGACTTCAGCTGAAGGACCGAGATGGTTCTTGGTTGGACGTGGATGGTGAGCCCGGAACCCTGATCGTCGATGTCGGTGATATGCTGGCCCGTTTAACGAACGACGTTTTGCCGTCCACCACTCATCAAGTGGTGAACACTCCGGAAGGCCGAGTCCGTTCTCGTTACAGCATGCCGTTTTTCATGCATCCTCAATCGGATGTGTCGCTGGCGTGCCTGCCCAGCTGCCAAGGAGAGGGCGAAAAGTACGCCCCCATCACAGCCGGAGAATTTTTAATGCAAAGATTGCGAGAGATAGGCCTTATCAAGTAGAACAGGGGGATGAAGAGAAACTTCGTCCTGCTGCTGGCAGGGATCATTGGGCTTGCGATCGTTCTTTATATCGTAAGCCCCCTGTCTGACTCTGAAAATTCATCCGAATCTGAGGGTGAAGCGGCGGCTGTTGAGGGTCCCGCCGAACCACCCGCCGAGCCCAGCGCGGGATCCGAGAAGGCTCCTGCCGCGACCGAAGCCCCAGCACCACCACCCCAGCCCACAGGCCCTCCACCCGAAGTGCTGCGCGCTTTTTCGCAGAATCTTCGAGCGCTTGGAACCTGTCTTGAAACTCCCAATACAGTCCCCGGTGACGAGCTTGAACCGAATCTTCAGACGGTTGTCGATTCCGTGCGCGGGGAGTGGGGCGAATCCGTCATCGCGACAGAGGATTGGATGCAAGTCGAAATGCAAACGCCAGAAGGGGAGCGTCGTCGTCTTCGTGTCGAAATGGATTTTGATTCGGAAAGCCAAGTCCAGCGTAAACTGAAATTCCTAGCGGTCGATCCACAAGGTGCAACGTCCCCCATTCCGGTTCCTGAAGAGCAAGCCATTGAGCCCTCCGAGTCTCTGATTGCCTCTCTTGAATCTGGAAATAAGATCCTGGGTCGCGAAAAGTTCGAGAGAATCTATTTCCAAAACGGCGAAGAGATCGTGGCCCGCCAGGCCGATGGCCTGATTGTAGATTTGGAAGTGAACCGAGGTCCCAAGACCTTTAAATGCACCAAGATGAATGAGACAAGCTCTCAGTGTCAGTGTATTCAGTAGGCCATTACTGGAACTTAAGGTCCTTTCGACTGAGGAACTGTGAGAACCACTGACGCCGCTGCCGATTTTGTTCGGACCTTAACTGAACCTCGGCGTTCAGTAGCTCGGACCCATCGGCGCGAGTTGCGACATTCCTGAACGGGACTTGCATTTGAGCAAGAGTCCAAAAAAGCCCGAACTCGGCAAAGTCTTCGCGAGGGCTCACGACAGAGTAGGATGTTACGAAGGGCGATGAGCGAAGCTCTTCGTAGACGACTTCAATATGACCCTCTTCTAGAGTTTTCGATCCGCAATCATAGAAACAAAGATAGGCCAGCCACGGGAATGCTTTTTTCCAGCGACCCATCGCAAAGTCCCACTTAAAGTTAGGTTTCCAGTCCAGCGCTGCAAAAGATTCGGGACGAATGGAACACTTCCACGCGCCTTCAATTTTCTCGCAGGATAGGCGATGAACGTCATTCAAGAAGTCAATGACGTGAAAGATCTCATGAACGACAAGCTCAAAAAGGTGAGGGTGAGCCGTCGCGTTCATCGCCAATAAGTGGGGTCCTCTCTCCGAAACTGAGTAGGAAGCATCCTCTCGGGACGACAAGCCAAAATTGAGTTGCTCTTTCCAGGTCCAGATTTGATTGGGGTTATAGCGAGAATCAAAAAAGACGTCTTTTAAGCCCATCATGTATCCTCGCTTGCCAGACTGAAGTCCCTGAAGCTCGGTGACGTATCCTCCGCTGCCAAGATTGGTGTGGATCTGGATACGGCGAAGATGGCAGAGCACTTTTCTCGGGTAAACAGGAAGTTCTCGAGCAATATCTACGAGCTTGCGAACATAGGGCGAGTCTGGTGAGACGCTCGCGCATTCTTTGGCTGGGCCCGATTCGGAACTTGCGGTCACGCATACGACTAGGCGCAAGTTTTGTTCACAAAGCTCGATCTCACGACTTAAATTCGAGGCGTGAACGAGGCTTACTAGACTCAATCCCAGAAGAAAAACTTGGAGTCTCACCATCGAAAAATTCCTTAGAAAAAGTGATCGTAGAAGTGCGAGTTCGCTGCGTTCGCACTTCACTTTCAGCGGTCCTCTTTTGCAGGATCGAATTTAGCTGATGTGAGAGATGATTTCGCCTGTTATTTTTCTGACAGGGGCTGCGAAAAACGACCCATGAAACCGATTAAAAGCGAAAAGGAAGGCCGACCATCAAAGCCATCGATGAATAATTCGCAAGTTTCGATTGGAAGGTGCCGGGAAGTCGCGAAAATTGGTACTCAAGAGCAAAATCAAAGCCAATATTTTTGCCCAGTCCCGCAAAGTAATAGCCTGCAATCAAACCATACCCATGAACACGGCGCTTATCCCTTCGAAGAATGGGCCCATCGCTGGTATCGCTGTACTCGGCCCGAAGATCACCCTGCAAAAGTTGGGGCCCCCCGTAGATTCCGTTCATGTCAGAGAAGCGATAGCCCCACAGATGAGAAACCGTAAATCCCTCTAGCTCCAAATCGACATACGAAAAAAGCGCGTTCGAATCACCCAGGTCTGAAACTTCAAGACTGCCCGAAGACGACGACCAACTCTTCACGATCAGGGATTTCGCAACATCCCCTTTTCGCGCTTCGAAGTGGGATTTGCCTTCGTACTGCCACTTCAAACTCGACACACCCGTCGCGGCCCCCAGAGCACTCAGTCCACCATCCAAGTTGATTTGAAATCGCTCAAGAACTCCCACGCCCAAGCGAAAGACAGATGTCGGCATCGTTTCACCGGAAGAGTCCGTCTCTGTCGTCACACCCGAAGTCGCCATCGCCGGCGACGACCCCGAAATGTACGCCAACCGAAAACCCCCGGGCCCCAAAGCCCGAGGAGATTCCGCCTCGTGCACCGGTACAACGGTCGCGCAAGCGCCCACAACGAGGGTCATTATAATAAGACTAAGTCGCAGAACGGGTTTCAAGACATGTGGTGTTTGCATAGCGGTGATTACACCGTCAATCTTGGTCCCTGTCAAAAAGAAAGACAGGGAGGACGGCCTCATCTATGCGTGCCCCGTTTCTAAAGCCGGAACAGATTTTGTAAACAGGGAACCCATGAGGAATTTTATGCCACGTCTTGCTCTACTCGTTTTATCAGTGGGCTTCCCACTTTTTCTACAAGCTCAAATGTCCGATGCGGGCTCGCAGCCCCCAAAGCCCTTCTCTGAGCTTGTGATGCGCGACGGTCGGGCTCATTTTGTTCTTCAAGATGGACGTGAAGCGGCCCTTTTTGTGAACTTTGGTCAGAAAGAACGCTTCAGTGTGGGACTGACACAGATCGAAAATACCTGCCGGCCGGAACACAAGCTAACGAAATGTCAGTTCGAGATGGATCTTTTACCGCATGAATTGAGTATTCGTTGGACCAAGAATGCCGATCCAACCCGTATCGGACAGCCTGTGACGATCCGATTCCAAGGAAACGATGAACAGATGCCCTTGATTGATTCGCAGGCTTTATTGACTCGCTACTCGAGCCCTTCGAAGCTCAAATCTCAGTTTCAGCCTGATAGAATAAAATGCGGGGACATGACCTGGCTTCGAGACGCTCAAGAGATTCGCCCAAGTGTTTACCGAGTGAACTCTTGGGGCGGCGAACTGATGTTCGAAAACGACGAAACGGGCGTGAATGAAAATCAGACTTGGAGCTCCCTTATTAATCTCGAGCTCGAGCAAAAGGATGCGCAGAGTGCTGTGATCATCAATTATGGTCGAACCGTTCCCGAAGTTTTGAACTCTTTTATTCCGTTTCTGACTCAAGGAGTAAGCAGTCTCAGTTATCTTTCAAAAAGTGGGCAGGTTTGTCAGGTGGCTTTTCAGGTTGAAGCGGGTGGGCTCATTCAAGCTTTGGAGGATCTGCTTGAACGCCAGACTTATGACCCCAAGAATCGCGTACTGCTCGATTCGGGTCTTCGAAGCCGTATCATCACAGATGCTGAGTCAACAGTCCTCTTGCGCCCCATGAACCATAATTTTAGTGCTGAGTAGGAGCAAGGAAGTTTAGAATGATCTTGAAGACTTATACTCTCGTCCTTCTTTTGATCTCCGCGATCAGCTTCGCTCAGGTTCCGGGCCTGCCAGCTCCGGAAACGCGATTGGAAAAGCTTTCAAGGGCTCTGCGCGGTTTGCCAGCATCAATGGAAGATCGTCAGCGACTGAAGGACGCTATAAAATCAAACAGCACGAACGAGTTTTTTCGGACTGTCACGCGAAGCTATCTTGGTAGTCGATTCTTTGAATCAAAGCTCAAGCGCAATATCGATGAACTCTATCGCTTCGAAACAGATAGACGACATGAATTCGAGTATGAGCTGCAGGGATATCATCCCCGAGATGCTTTAAGTCAGCTTGTCAGAAAAGTCATCAAGCAGAATCTTAGCTGGGATGAGCTCCTTCTTCATAAAGAGTACCGCTTCTATGAAAATGTGGATCGTGATGCTTTTAATGAGCGCGACAGCCATTACTACGAAGGCTTGGTCGGCAGCCAAGTGCAAGAAGAAACACTTGAGGAGATCTTGCGACTCAGTGTTGCGGCCTTCTTAGGCGGAGTGAAGCCTCAAAAAGAGGTGACTTACAGTTTTAGTCCCGAAGACCCTCGGGTGGCGGGTCTTCTCACAACGCCGCGATTTCTCCGACGATATGCCAACACGGCTCTTAACAAGAATCGAAGGCGAGCGGCGGCCCTGTTTCGAACACTCTTGTGTGATCCTATGGTGGCCGCCATCCCGGCTCGCACCTCGGAAAGTGAAAAGAATGATCTGTCACTGGCTTTCCCTGAAAATCACCAAAGAAAATTGGTCACCGAATCTGAAATAAAGGAAATGTTCAGTGCCCCAGATCTTCATGGTGCGCGTGCGGACTGTCGCGCCTGTCACGAAAAACTGGATCCCGTTGGGCAAGTCTTTGGATTTTCCGCGAGCGCACTCAGTCCGGTTGCTGCACCCGGGGCCTTAAGTTATCGATCACGGGGCGGAGAGCGAATTCATATTCCCGTGAAGGGAGTCGGAGAGCTCGCAAAGGTCATGACCGAACAACCCGACTACGTCAGTTGCCAGGTGAAACATTTTTGGCGTTGGTACATAGGACAAGATGTTCCTTTGAAAGGGAAGCGGGAGGCCGAACTTGTCAGCTACTTTAATCAAGTCGGTCGTCGGCCGAAAGACTTCATCGAGTATCTAGTCGCTCTTCCAGAATTCAATCAAAAACCGCAATTCCTGTCCGAAGAGCAAATTTTAACAAGAAGGGCCGTTCGGCTTTTAAAAAACTGCAACAGCTGTCACGTTCAGCAGGACGTCATGGGAATGGCGGACTGGGATTTGGCGGATCTTCCTTATGGCACAGACCCAGGCGCAAATGAATTCATGATTGATATGTTGAAGGAAGCGTTGGATACGCGCAACAACGGAAAAAATCGAGAAATGCCACCGCAAGATTCTGGTTGGAAGCTTTCGGAAGACGATTTTAAGGTCCTTCAAAAGTGGCTTCACTCAGGAGCGCCCGATTTTGAAGGGAAAAAGCAAGTTAAGGAGGAGCCGCTATGAAACTGAAGTGGGTGCTAGGTGTGCTGCTGGCAATCAGCAGCTTGAGAGCCTATGCCGCATTTGATGAAAACGGGCGGCGGTATCTATCGGATATTGATGTTCTCTGGTCATTGCAAAGTTTGTTCGGTTACGAAGGTTTAAATCTTTGTTCCATCCAGATAGAAATGCAGCTCATCCAGCGGGGTCGAGATACGTCGTTGGGGCAGAATAACTTAGTCTCGGGTCAGCCGGCTTCGTCGGGCCCAACTCAAAGCACGATTGCCACGATCACGACTTGTCTTGCGACCTTATGGAATGAAATCGGGACTCGCCGCCCCTTGGTCGAACTTTCGGCGGTCGATCTTTTTGTGACTGGTTTGACGGAAGAAGAGTACCGGCAGGTCTTGAATTCGAATCCCTCGTTAAGATCCATTCGAAACGTTTTTTGGTCTTCACTCGGCCAGGATTTGCAGGGGCTAATCGTCGCTCGTCACATTTATCGCATTCTAGGCTCGGACGCGAGGATTCAAGACTACGGGATTGTAGATCCCAACATCCTGCGTACACAGCTTCAGAATTATTTTGCAGGCTCGAAGTACGCAAACCAGAGCGTCAAGGACGTCAGTCGAGAAATTTTTCAGTTTTTAATTTTGAGAGACGAGTTTTTAAGTTTTTAAAAGGGTACTTGATACCGTTCCGAAGTATATGGGATTTTATTCTTAAGCCACAGTCACACCTAAAAATGTTAATTTGATGTTTGCCTCGATTCCCATCTTTTCTGCCCAGTGATTTTCCCAAAGATATTTTGTTGAACCGAGTTGAAGTAGTATTAAGCGAGTCATCTTTTCAGCGCCTTTCTCTGACCATTTAAATCCCATTTTCTTTATTCGTCGTTTTATTTCACGCATGATTCTTTCCACAAGCGAAGTTACTTTTGGATTTGATATTCCAGTTTTCACCCAGTTCTCGATGTAGGTAAATAACTGTGCCTTTGCATTTTCAACAAATGTTTTGGCTTTTTTGTAACCCATCATTTTGAGCTCTAAAATAAATCCATCAATGGCTTGTTTCATTTTTAATACATGAGCCTCGATTTTTAGCTTATCCTCTAGGGATTTCAAAGGATCAGCGTCAGCCTCTGGCAATTCTAAATATAACAAGTCGTGCAATTCGTCGGAGATCTTAATCGCCTCGTCCTTGCCCACCATATCTTGGTATCTCAGAAGTGGTGTTAGTTCATGGGTCATATGGAACAAACAACGCTGGTGGCTCAATGCGAGCTTTTTAAGATGGCGAACTAGTTCTTCTTCACCGTCGGTTATTAATGTCCCAGCGATCGGTTTAAATTTAATTTTATCGCTAGGGTGGTTTTTGCTTTTAATAAGTTTTGAAATGTCTTTCCAACTCGCGCGGGTCCAGGCTCCGAAGGGAATCACGCTGCCGTCCTTATTGTAGCCAATCAGGATTTTTATTTCCCCACGATTTGAACCCTTATCATCGAACTCTTTTTTAAAGCCGGTTCCGTCAGCAACTAAATTATCAACCCGCATCTGCTGATTCATATTTACAGAGTCTGTATTCATAAACCAACGATGAAGCGTTGTGTGAGCCGTACTAAACCCCATCGTGTCGTTCAGATTCTTTGCAGACCGGCGAAAGCTTTGATTAGTAATGGTTTCCAGCGACAACTTTTCAAATTCACGTGACTTTCTAGAATATCGATTCAAATCAAATAACTTCGTCATCGGGCAAAACGTTCTTTTGCAGCTAAGGCAGATCATGCGGCTTAAAGTTAGGCTCACTTCACCAATTGATGTCTTAAGCTTTCTCTCTGTCTTGCTATGATGATGAGCCTTTGGGGATTTACAAGCTGGGCATTCAACTCCTGATTTGATTAACATCCCTTCAACTAAAATCACCAGCATCTTGATAAAACCCGGAATGCCTTCCGTATCGAACAACCTCTTCACTTCAATGATTAACTGTGAAAATGAAAAATTCTGAAGACCAATTTCTGATCCAATATGTAGAGATAATTTATTTGATGATTTTGTCATTGAAAAGGCCTCCTTGCCCGATCTTCCAAATAAAGGAAGAATAAAAACAAGAAGACCATGAATAAGTCTTTTTATTACAAAACTGATATGATCTAAAATCAAAAAAAATCTCGCTGTCGAACTTTTTGACAGTGACCGTCAGCGACCCATTGTAAGTCGTTTGGTCATCTTTTTACCTCAAGTATTACTTTAACCCGATTTGAAGCTGGCTCAGCATTCGCTAAGTAAAACCTCGAAAGATCGTTGTGCTCTGAATAAAGGGAAATTCATCCCACAGACTTTGCAACGGTATC
>JBKDHV010000018.1:0-34310 GCA_046336915.1 Bdellovibrionales bacterium | reverse complement strand
ACTGATCTCACCAACCTCAGCAATAAGCAGCTACAAAAGATAGAATTTGAAATCAATAACAGACCTATGAAGATCCTTGACTGGATGACTCCTTATGAAGTTATGATGGGAAAAAGTTGCACTGGGAAATTGTAGTCAGGAAAAAAGCATTTCAAAAAGAAATCATAACTTCGGTAAAAATGGCAAGCGTCAGGTCTTTACCGAGCGGGATAATAAAATCTTACAATTCTTATGGAAGTGGAAGCTTGCCTCTACTGCCACAATTCATGAGGCCATCGGAAGGCCTCTATCGGAATACTCGACCTATAAGGCACTTGAAAGACTCGCCCGAAATAAATTTCTAGAAACTCGATATACTTTTGAGCAAAACTTCTCATCCTGGATATTAACTGACAAAGGATTTGAAGCGATCAGAGCAGGCCTTGGAGATCTTTGCGAAGAAGGTTACGGATCTGAAAATCACTGGCATGACAGAAACGTTGTGGCTTTTCAGTTAGGAGAGTGGGCGACTCATCAGTTCCCGATTGTAACTCATTTCAGTGAGCAAGAAATGCGCAGACGAAGAGTTGACTACTATCCACCTTGGGTGCCAAACTCTAAAGATCATAGGCCTGATGGCTACACCAGAATTCTGACAGGTGAAAAAGAATCAGTCCTAGCTTTTGAAGTAGAACTTTGGGCCAAATCCCTTTCAACTTATGAGACGACCTTGAGATTTTATGATCTCATGAAAAAAATCTCACGAGTTTATTGGCTGATCGGAGATCCTTACGTGAAAGATTTAGTTCTTCGTGCAAAGACTTGTATCCAAGATACATCTCAAAATTATCATCTGTTCGTGGATTTACATGATTACTTAAAATCTGGCTGGGATGCTCAAGTTTTAAACGAGCAGTCAGAAAGGCTTGGCACTTTCAGAGAGAACCTGCAGGGACTCTGCGGGGACAGTTACGGGAAATATTTGGGAAATATAAAGGGACAATCCAAGGTATCGGTCCACTACGACACGCGAAAAGTTCTAGGAAAAAAGAGGACTTAAGCTGGTTCTGCCTGCGGGAACAAATTCTAACTGACTACCCCTTATGCTGTTCTCTCATATCTACCTTGTCCTGTTCTATCTGTCCTAATCGTACCTTTCACAATTCACTTCGTCTGTTTAAAAAAATTCTATAATTAAGAAAGGACTACCATGATGAAGAAATATCATCTGCTGATTTCTATTATCTATATGCTAACAGCCTGTGCCGTGGGACCAAAAAAAATTTCAACTGAAAAAGTTAAAGTGGACCCGCCCAAATTATTAAAACCTGTCGTTAGAAAAATCTGGATTCCGCCTGAAATTAAAAACGGTGGCACTGTATGGGTTGAGGGACACTATATGTTTCGAATTGAAAAGGAGACTTCATGGAGCCGTTAACTGATCTCAAAATGAAAAAAACTAAACAACTAAAAAACATCGAGCGTGTCACTCTTGGGTCTGAAGAATCTGACAAAGTCATGGCTTGGCTTAAACAACTTCATGAGTCTTCAAAAGGATTTTTGTCGCTCACGAAATCAGATATCGTCAACTTCTTGATTAGGGACCATAAATTAGAGCTTAACCCCAAGGAGCTTCACCAGATTCGATCCGATCACTACGACCCCATCAAGCATATCAATTGGATTGCGCCGCGAATTAAAGAAGCTCTTCAGAATCAAGATCAAAAGCTTGTCGCTGATCTTCAAATTGAACTTCGAAGTGTTGAGTTATCAGTTATTGATTTAGCGGCTCAAGGTAAGCCCGTTAAGCCAACACTCGAGCAAAAGAAGGCTTCAAGGAAAGAAAAAAATAATTCAACCTCAGACGGGAATGTTCAAAACGAACGAATTCGTTTCGAAGATTTGCAAAGTGAAATTCCAGTGACATCCAGCGAAGAGGATTGATTTTTCAGAGGGGGTAAGGTGAAATTAAAAGATAAAAGAGTGAATGAAAATTCACTTTCGTTCTTTCAAAATTTATCAGTTTGGCAGGTTGGGGATGTTGCGAAGTTGACGGGTTACTCTGTTGGAACCCTCTACAATTTAACATCGAAAAATTTAATCCCACATAGGAAAAAACGCGGAAAGCTCTATTTCATTCCCGTCGAAATTCAAAATTGGATTGATGAAGGAGATTTGAGATGAGCAAAAAGAAAATTATAAAAAAGAAATATATCAATGTACCTCGGCAACCTGGTATTCGAAAAAACACAATCACTGAGCGGTATCAGGCAAAAAAGAAAATCAAAGGTAAGCAATATGCTGAAACATTTGAAACCATTCGTGAGGCTCAGCACTGGAGAAACACTTTTGATGGTGAAAACTTTCAAAATACTAAAATTCGAACCACGTCGACGCTTGGATACGTTTGGGAAAGAATGAAAGTTCTCCATTTTCCATCACTCGAGCTGAGTACTCAAAGAATCTGGGAACGACGCTGGAAGCCGCTTTCGGTATTAGCTAATTTTCATATGGAAGAAGTAACTCCATCAGTCATCAATCGATGGATTGATGAACAAAAAAGTTTTTTTCTTTCAGAAGAATATAGGGCACGGGGTCCTGGCTTTTCGGGTCGTTGTAATTTGGACAATGAACTCAATCTCTTCACGACCATATTCAATTGGTATAAAGGTGAAGATGAGTTTGAGGGAGAGTCGAGAGATTTGTTCACGCCGATTCGACCTAGGCACAAAAAAATGGCGTTCATCCGGGAACCAACAGTAAAGGCTGAGCAAAAAAAGATTCCGGTAGAGGCTGCGTTCAAATTTTTTTCGGCTTTACCAGAGCTTTATTGTGACTTAGCTACGGTTCAGTTTTTTTGTGCAGGAAGGATTGGCGAAGTGGCGGGGATACAGATTTCAAATATTTATTTGGATGAAGACTACATGATGATCAAGGATTCAGTGTCATGGTGTAATGCAAGTAAAATGTTCGAGTATCTAAAGCCGTATCCAAAAAACAAAGAGCCTCGACGAGTTCATATTCATTCATGGCTTCGAGAAATTATCGAACGAAGGCTGAGGGACCGCAGACCAGATTGCCGCTTTTTATTTCACATAAATGGACGACCTCTAAATTATTGTACTATTCAATCCAATTATCGAATGGCACAAATGAAAACGGGGATTCCTTATCGTGGAACACATTGCCTACGTCATGGAATGGCGACTTTGGCTCGTCGTGTAGGTGGTATGGGGCTAGATTCAGTTATGGCTATGACCGGGCATAAGGATCTTAAGCTTGCGGATCATTACTCGAAGATCGACGGAGAGGTTCAGAAAGATACTTCGTTGAGGATTTTGGAGCATATTAAAGGGCTTGGTTTAGGCACTGAGGTTGTTGATACTGGAGCCAATATTGTGCCTTTTAGGAGAGTAAAATGATTGAAAATAGGCAAAATCGGGTGACCTGGGGTGACCTGACTATTTTTTCAGCAGTAGGACTCAATAATTTCAATAAGTTAGGTGCCTAATGCCAGAACTACCCGAAGTCGAGACCGTCCGTTCCGAACTCGCCAAACAAATCCCCACCGGAGACCAACTTGTCGCGGTTGATCTGGAGTGCGAAAAACTTCGTAATCCGCTGCGGCCCTCGATCTTCAAAAAATTCCTCGGTCGACATATCAAGAGAATCTCACGGCGATCGAAGTATTTGCTTTTCGAATTTCAAGAGGGGGGTGGATATCTTTCGCATTTGGGAATGACCGGGCACTGGCGGCTCGGGGAAAAGGATTCGGCGCGTCGTAATCATGATCATGTTCGGCTGCATTTTGGGTCGGGGCGGGTGCTGATCTACAACGATCCCCGTCGCTTCGGCTTTTTCGATGCCTTTGAGAAACCGGAAGATCACGCTCTGTTAAAAAACCTGGGCCCAGAGCCCTTTTCAGACGAGTTTTCTTCAAGCTATTTGAAATCGAGACTGCAGGGGCGCAAAGGCCCTCTCAAAAATTTGCTGATGAATCAAAGTCTCGTTGCGGGTATCGGCAATATCTACGCGAGCGAGATTCTCTTTCGTGCGAAGATTCGGCCCACGCGTCCGGCCCACCGAGTGAAGGCGGCCGAATGCGAAACTCTCGTGCTCGAGACCCGGAGAGTCCTTCAAGAGTCTCTTCAGTATGGGGGGTCCTCATTCGACGATTTTCGACATGTTTCGGGAGACAAAGGCGGCTTTCAGAATCGTTTTTGTGTCTACGATCGTAAGGGGCAAGGCTGCATAATCTGTGGGCAAGCGATTCGAAGACGGGTTCAAGCCGGTCGAAGCACGTTTTGGTGTTCCACCTGCCAGAAGTAACGAATGTGAAGATGTCAAAAAAAATCCTTGAAGCGTCCTAGGGCTTTCGTTACTCTACAAAGGTCGAGCTAACACATTAATCCCTCACGAAAATGACTCGAGAGGGCTAGAAGGAAGGATCGTCCATGAAAGGCATCGTACTCGCGGCATTTGTCGCACTCGCTTTTACAACTGGTTTCACATGCTCTAAGAACCAACCAGCAGAGCAAACTCCTCCGCCGCAAGAGCAGATGGCAGCCCCTGAAGCTGCAACTCCTCCTGCTGAAGGAACAGCTCCTGCAGAAGGTGCTCCCGCTGCTGAAGGCGCTCCTGCACCTGCAGAAGGTTCTGGCCAATAATCGATAAAAGATTGTTGCCAAAAGGATACAGAAAACGTCAAAAGCCCACCTTTGGTGGGCTTTTGTTTTTGGATCCGGCCACCTGAAGAGTGTGGAATCGCACGAATCAGTTTGGTTCAGACTTGTATTAACCAAATCTCACCTTGAGACCTGGGGTCGGGTTTAGCCTCTCCCTGTCATAGTCCGTCCAGAATCAATAGACTTCGGCGCTCCCGATGATGTCTAATAAGAGAAGCATCATAGAAAAGGAGCACACCTATGGAACTGGGTTCTCTGCACGGCATATTTATGGACAACTGTTCACTCTGGATCGCACTCTCGGTCCTCATCGTTCTCGTCATGGGCTACTTGGGACTTCCCCTGATTGTTTGGGCCCTCGCGGTCCTGGCAATGGCCTACTTCTGGGGTGCATCTGTGGTTGTGCTCGGAGTTTTGCTTGCGGGCTTTCTGCTGTTTCTGA
Organism: Bdellovibrionales bacterium; assembly: GCA_046336915.1. GTDB lineage: Bacteria > Bdellovibrionota > Bdellovibrionia > Bdellovibrionales > Bdellovibrionaceae. The sequence continues at coordinate 29,204 of JBKDHV010000018.1, read as the reverse complement.
TCAAGCCCCTTCGCGCGGCCACCATGTCGAACCTTGTTTTGACGATTTTTAAGAAACTCGGCTTTCTTCCTAAGATTTCTGAAACCGAGCGGGTGGCTCTGGATGCCGGTGTGACATGGGTCGAAAAGGATCTATTCTCTGGAAAACCGGATTTCAAAAAACTGATGAACGAAAGTTATCCCGATCTGACGGCAGAAGAAAAAGCCTTCATGCAAGGGCCTGTCGAAAAGCTCTGTGAAATGATTGATGCCTGGAAGACCTGGAAGAGTCGCGATATCGAAGCTCAAGTGTGGGAGTATATTAAGAAGGAACGCTTTTTGGGGATGATCATTCCCAAAGAGTACGGCGGCTTAGGATTCTCGGCGCTCGCGCACTCGGAAGTTATCATGAAGCTCTCGTCGCGATCGTTGCCCGTGACCATTCAGGTGATGGTTCCGAACTCACTGGGCCCCGCCGAATTGCTGGTGCACTACGGTACAAAAGAACAAAAAGATTATTACTTGCCACGCCTGGCGCGCGGTGAAGAGATGCCGTGTTTCGGTCTGACCGAGCCTTTGGCCGGATCGGATGCGGGCTCGATTAGCTCTTCGGGTGAACTTTTCCGAGGACCCGATGGCAAATTGATGATTAAGCTGAATTGGAACAAACGCTGGATCACTCTGGCCGCGATTTCCTCTGTGATCGGATTGGCTTTCCGGCTGCGAGACCCACAAAATCTTTTGGGTCGCGGTGAAGACGTTGGGATTACTTGCGGATTGATTCCTGCGAACACCCCCGGTGTGGTCCTGGGCCGCCGGCATGATCCGCTGACGATTCCTTTCTACAACTGTCCGACTCAAGGAAAAGATGTGGTGGTTCCTCTGGATGCCGTCGTCGGCGGAGTTGAGGGTTGCGGTAAGGGTTGGGGAATGTTGACGGAGTGTTTGGCTGCAGGGCGAGGAATTTCTCTTCCCGCGCAGGCGACGGGCGGCTCGAAGTTGGCGGCTCGCGTGTGCAGCGCGCACGGTGTTGTCCGAAAGCAGTTTGGATTTTCGATTGGTCAATTTGAAGGAATTGAAGAGCCCATGGCTCGGATTGCTGCGAGCACTTACGCTCTCGAGGCGATGCGACGATACACCGTAGGAGCCTTGGATAAGGGGATCAAGCCTTCGACCATCACAGCGATGCAGAAGTATTATTCGACGGAAATGGGTCGTAAGGTCATCAACGATGCGATGGACATCATGGGCGGCGCTGGAATCTCGTTGGGCCCGCGAAACCTGTTGGGTGAAATGTACGTCGCGACTCCGATCGGCATCACGGTTGAGGGCGCGAATATCATGACTCGCACTCTGATCATCTTCGGTCAGGGCGCGATGCGAAGCCATCCTTACGCCTACCAAGAGGTGAAGGCCGTTGAAACGAATGACCTGAAACTTTTCGACGAGGCCTTCTGGGGTCACGTCGGTCACATTATCAATAATCTCTTCCGCTCGATCGTCCTGTCGCTGACTCGCGGTTACGTTGCGGGCGCGCCGGATGCGCATCCGGAAATGAAGATTTATTTCCGCCGACTGCAGTGGGCGTCTTCCACCTTTGCCATCCTGGCCGATGTGGCGATGGGCTCTTTGGGTGGACAGCTCCGAGCGAAGCAGAAGATCACAGGTCGGTTCGCGGATATCATGGCCTATATGTTCATGGCGACATCGGTTCTTCGTCGCTTCGAGGCCGAGGGTCGACAGGAAGATGATCTTCCCCTGGTGCACTTCAACTTGAAGTTCTTTATGTCGGAGATCCAGAAAGCGTTTGATGGAATCTTTGATAACTTGAAAGTCCCCGGGCTTCGTTGGTTCATCAAGGGTTGGATCGGCGCTTGGTCGCGGATCAACTCGATCGGTTCTTTAGCTTCGGACGGATGGTCGCACCATATCTCAGACCGTCTTCTTTATAACGAGGGTGTTCGAAATCGTCTGACCGAGGGAATCTTCATTCCAAGAAAAGAAACCGAGCAGCTCGCGCGCCTGGAAAAGGCTCGAAAGGTGACAATTCAAGCTGATTCCGCTGAGAAGAAAATTCGGAAAGCGATTCGAGAGAAAGTTCTTCCAAAAAAGAAGGCTCATCTGTTGGTCGATGAAGCGTTGGCAAAGTCAGTCATCACGGCTGAAGAGGCTCGACTTCTGAAAGAGTCCGATCACATTCGCTACGACGCCATTTTGGTCGACGACTTTAGCGAACAAGAGTACCACTCCTAAATCTTCCGAGGACGCCTACTCGCGTCCTCGAAGTGTTTCCAGAAACTCGGGATCTTCATCGACTTGAAGGTCCTGGGACTTATGAAGCGTGTCTTCGTTCTTGAAGTAACTTCGAAACTCACGAGCATGATCCGCTCCGGCTTTCAAAGGATACGACAACGAGGCATCTGCCAACATCCAGTAGTAATCAATTTTGTGTTTCTTAAGATTTTCTTGGATCGTCTTCACTTGGAAGGGATCATGGCGGAGCTTCGTCAGCAACGCAAAGTCCTTTTTCCCAAGAGCGAGTTCGACACGACAACTATTGATGGCACTGAGTCGAAGGGCCTCATCCTTCTTCATTCGCTCGACAGTTTCGAGGCAAGCGCGTTGCTCGAGATCCGCCTCCAGATCAATTCGGCGAAAGGCCGCAAGAGAAAAGTGAACACTTTCCCGGCTGCGAAGTTGTGTGCTTAAGAGCTGTTGATGATCTTTTTCGCCCAAGACCAAGGCCTTCAAGAGATCAAGGGATTCATCCCACTGGGCGGAGGATCGAAGCAAGTAAGTAAAGAGATCCAGTAGGCCTTCTCCGCAAAGACTGGCTCCGGTGTCCTTGCAGGGCCACTGAGTCTTCAAAGTTTTTCGGGCTTTATCGAGATCCAACTCTTGAGCGGGAATCTTCTTATCCTCGGTCGCATAGGCAATAAAGTCTTCCCAAGCTTGTAATTGGGCCTGAGATCGCGCCCACATCAATTTTCGAGAATCCGCAAAGGGAATAAAGTCCGTGACGTGTATCGATTTCAATTCTTGAGGGTAGAGCTCAACGGCGCGAAAGGCGGCGGGCCCCGCGCTCTGGTGCGCCCAAAGTCGCCATTTGACCTTGAGTTTTTCGTTCGTTCGGATCAAGTGGGCATCGTGGGCATAGGCGCGCGAACCGTAGTGCTGCCACCGTTGAATTTCTCTAACATCGGGCAGAGGGCTTGAGCAGCCGGCCCCTCGTGTGTCGAGAAGCAGGGGATCGAAGTCGTAGGTTTCTGAAAGCTTTTTAAAGAGCTCAAGGCGTTTCGCATCGACAGAACCTCGCTGCCCGCCGATAAACAAAACGGGGTTTTGAAGTTTTGAAGATTCAAGTTTGTAATAGCGGATCAGGACGCGAGGACCTTTCGGAGAATGTATGTCCTCTGGGACTCGAAGATCTTTTGCCACCCAGCCGAGTGATTTCAATTTTCCTTCGAGCTCTTGGCAGGCTTGAGACTGCGCGCGCTCGGAATCGCTCACGGACTGGTCTGGGCCGACTTCCAAAGAAGATGGGTTGAGCCCAGAGCTTGCGCCCTTGGAGTTTTCTTGCGGGGGATTCACGCGACGTTGGCGAGGAAGCGAAGAGGCTTCCGGTTTTGCGTCGACTCCAGCCAAGCCCGTCAGCCGCGGCGGATTGTTATCTCCGGTCACATCGCCCTCACGGGGAGCGGGTGGAGTGGGGGCCGGAGCTGGCGCTGGGCTCTGAGGCTTGTTCTGACTTTTCCCGCGGGTCACCTGGGACGAGGAGCTCTTTTTCTTGGCGCAGCCAACAAGGCCGAGGGCGCTTGTGACGAGGAGCGCTAACAAAAGGTTCGAAAAGGGGGACCGGATCATAGAGACCTCCGCTTTGAGAACAATGCAAAATTAGCCCCAGAGTTTGTGTCATCCTGAGACGCGCTAAGACCTTGAATTGTGATCGCGAAATGGGAAGATGAGAGGGATTGTTTCAGTTTAAAACGTCAAGTTCGAGAGGGCCTGACAAATTCGGTCGCAAGGTTCGCCTTATTGACTTAGGCGCTTGCCCCTTGGTTCGAGTGAGGTGAGACGGATGATTCGTTTTGTGCTTTTTGCTCTGATGGTTTTGAGTGCTGTTGGAATCGTCATGTCCAAGATCAAGCCTCAGAAAACTCGCGAGGTGATCGCTCAAGTTCGCAAGACTGTGGGAATCGCCCCCGCTCAGGAAGAAGCGCCCGTTGGAACTCGTACGGCCGACGTCATGCCCGCGAGTGACTTCAAGGCCGAGGCTCTGCCGACAGGGGCCCCCTCCGTCCGTTTTTCCTATGAGCACAATCAGTCGGTCTCGATTGTTCCGGCCGACTCGAACATGACAGGGATCACGGCTTTCATTGGGCATCCGATTCGACTGCATCTTGAGAATTCATCCGACTACGACATCATTCGAATGTACGGAGCTGACGATACGGCCTTTGGCACTCCCAATGTCGTCTTCGATTGGTCCAAGCGGGATGTAAAGAGCTATCTTTTCGAAGTCGAATTCTTTCAGAAGTACAAATACTACATGATTCGCTGGCAAAGTTTGCTGGCAGGCTCGAAGGCCAAAGAGGCCCACTTTTTCCTGCAAACACAAGGCGTGAGCTCTCCAATTTTGCAGCTCACCTATCACAGCTTGGATTCGGGCTCGACTTTGAAAAAGTTGTCTTACTTGCGCAAAGAAGGCGAACAAAAACAAGAGGCGCGGCTTGCGGGTTTGCGCCTTCGGCCTCAGTCGCTTTTGGGGCTGAAACTTGCGGCTTCGGGAAAAACAGCGATCGCAGAATGTGTCTACATCACACCCGATCAGAAGCGGGCCGATTGCCGAGGTTGGTTGAACGCGGACTTTATCCGAAGTGTCGCGTCCGATGATCAGGGCTGGCACTCGGTGGTGGTGACAACTGACCAGGGTCCCTTCGAGTATCACTTCGAAGTTCAAAGTGTGAAGTCCAGCTAAGGCTCTGCGGCTCAAAATAGTACAGTCTATTCAAGTACTTATTGGTTTAATTAAACGTTTGATGAATTAAATTGATCAACTGTTTAAATTGCGATAATGTTTTACATCATGGAGCAAGACTCAGCTTTATCCCCAACTGATATTCGTCAACGGATCTTGAAGATCTCAACGCGACTTTTTGCCGAGATGGGTTTCGAAGGAACAAGCCTTCGTGACATCGCCAAAGAGGCCCAAGTCAATGTGGCCATGGTGTCGTACTATTTTGGCAACAAGGAAGGCTTGTATCTTGAGTGCATTTCTCACTTTGCTAAAGCGAAGGTTGAAACCGAGCTTGAAATTTTGAAGCAACCGAAGAGCGCTGAAGAGTTTAAGACTCGCTTTCGACAGATCGTTGAAAACAAACTTCGAGTCTTTGCCGAAGATCGCGACGCCCATAAAATTATCATGCGAGAAATGCAGACCCAGCGGGACCCCGAGTTCTACAAGAAGTTCGTCGATCAGCTGGAGCCCGTCTTTCGAACACTTCAAGGCTTTTTTCAGGGCGCGATCGAAGAGGGAATCGTCAAACCTCAATTCAATGCTGAACTTCTGACGATGATGCTGATGGGAATTCTGTCGCATCCGTGTATCGCGGAAAAAGCGATGGAAATGAAGCTGGGCTATACACTGGCGGATACGGAAGTTCGGGCCCAGTATGTCGATCAAATTTGTGAAATCTTCTTTGCGGGAGTCATGGTATGAAACTCAACATTGTTGGATGGGTCCTCTTCGCAGCCCAGATGGCGGCAGCTCAAAGTCTCAGTCTGGACGCCTACAAAGCGCAAGTGATGGAGAAAGATCCGGAAACTCAAGCAGTCCTGGAACAAAAAGAGGGGGCCGAGCTCACTGTGCGCCAGCCCGATCTTTTGACCAACGTGAATCTGTTCGCGAACTCGAGCCATCTGGACGATCAGCGGCCGACGGTGAACCCGATTTTCCAAGGGGACCGCACGCTGGTGGACACCTTTGCCGTGGGTCTTCAGCAGCAGACTCGCCTGGGACTTCGCTGGTCTTTATCGCAGAATATTCAGCGGACCGAAATTGACGATGCACCTTTTGTTCCGCAGCCGCGTTTCTACGATGTGTTTCCTCGGCTGGAGCTTGCGATGCCGCTTTGGAGAAATCTTTTAGGACGCGAGACGAGTGCTCAGCAAGATCAGCTGCGCTTCCAGGCGCAAGCCCGCTTGAAGCAGGCCGAGATTGCCTGGATCCAGCGCCAAGCGATCATCGAAGAGACCTTCTACAATCTACTTTCCCAGCAAGAGGCCTACGCGATTCAGAAGGACTCGCTGGCTCGAGCCGAGAAAATTCTGGAGTGGTCGCGAGGCCGAGTTCAACGAAATCTTGTGGATGAAAACGATCTCTACCAGTCCCAGGCCGCTGTGGCCCAGCGACGAATTGATCTGACGACGGCGGAAACCGCTTTGAAGGCGGCCGCTCGGACTTTCAATGCATTACGGGGACTCGCGGAAGATGATGTGAAGGAAAAGCTCGTCGGATCCGAGCTCGATCTGAAACGGCTGAAGCTTGATCGCACTTTGAACCGAGTTCGCAAAGATCTCAAAGCCCAAAGCGATTTGAATATGAGTCAAGCGGCTGGTTACGGGGCCCAGCAGGAGCAGGCGAAGCCGGCTTTAGATCTGACGGTGCAGGCCCAGACCCAAGGGCGAAACGGAACTTTCACAGGAGCGGATCGCAGAACTTTTCAAGAGCAAGATTTGCTCTATGTGGGACTGAACTTTTCGATGCCCCTAGATCAAACAAAGGCCTCGCAGATTCGCTCAGGTTTTGCAAAGTTAGAGCGAAGCCAGTCGCTTCTTGAAAGGGCGCGACTTCGCGATGAGCTTTTGACCTGGGCCGAAACGGTGGATCAAGCCGAGCAGATTTTTAAGCAGCTTCAACTGCTTCGCGATCTGGAAGTGATTCAGCGTAAGAACGCCGATGCCGAGCGTAGCCGACTGAACCGCGGCCGCTCGACCACGTTTCAAGTTTTAAGTTTTGAGCAGACCTATAACACGATCCGGGCCCAACGAATTCAAGCGGAATTCCAGGCTCGGCAATTTTTGAATCAATTAAGTTTATTTGAGTAATTTTGAACGAGGGAGCCTGGTATGAGAATTTGGGAATTATCTGTAAAGCGCCCCATCTTTATGAGCTGTGTCCTGGTCAGCTTGATCGTTGTTGGACTTTTTACTTTCAATAAGACGCCGGTTGAGCTCTTTCCCGATGTGACCTTTCCCATCGTGAATGTGAATATCATCTACCCCGGTGCGGGACCGACGGAAATCGAGACGCTGGTTTCAAAACCCATCGAGGAAGAGATCAGTGGTATTGCCGGCATCAAAAACATTCGCTCGATTAATCGCGAGAGTGTGAGCGTCGTCATTGCAGAGTTTAATCTGGATGTCGATATCAAATACGCCGAGCAACAGGTTCGCGACAAAGTCTCGGGCGCGCGACGAAAACTTCCGGACTCGATTGAAGAGCCCGTGATCGCCAAAGTCGACCCCTCGGCCCAACCCATCATGGCAGTGGCCATTAGCTCGAATCTGAAGGGCGGAGAGCTCTTCGACTTGGCGAATGAAGTCATTCGTCCTCAGTTGGAACAAGTGAATCAAGTGGGTCGTGTCGAAGTGGTGGGCGGTCGCAAACGCGAAATCCAGATTCAGTTGGATCGAGAAAAGCTCGCTCAGCGGGAAATGTCTGCAGCACAGGTCGCGACAGCTCTGGCCAATGCGGGACAAAACGTTCCGGCTGGAAAAGTGAATCAGGCGAAAAACGAGATGGTCTTTCGAACTCTCGGAGAGTTCAATTCTTTAGATCAAATTCGACAGTCCATCGTAAGCTTCTTCGGCAATGATGTGACCACACGAGTTTCTGATATTGGAACCGTGGTCGACACACTTGAGGACGAAAAACTTCGCGCCTATCTGAACGGGGACGAGACTGCGTTCTTGAATATCTACAAACAGTCCGGTGCGAATACGATTCGCGTCTCGAACGGGTTGATCAAGCGGGTCGAAAAGATCAACGAAGATCTAAAGCAAACCCATAACGGACAGGCCGAAGTTTTGGTCGTTCGTGATATGTCGAAGTATGTGTGGGCGAACGTCTTTGACGTGGCTGAGTCCATTGCCTTTGGGATTATCCTGACGGTTCTTGTGGTGTTCTTATTTTTGGGATCTTTACGAAGTACGCTGATCACGGGTCTTGCGATTCCGGTCTCGTTGATCGGAAGTATCACGCTTCTGTACGTTGCCGGGATCAGCATCAATATGATGTCACTTCTGGCCTTCTCGCTTGCTGTGGGCCTGTTGATTGATGATGCGATCGTGGTTCGAGAGAACATTTTCCGCCATATGGAAATGGGAAAGGGCCCGATTCGTGCGGCTCTTGAGGGAACGTCCGAAGTGGGTCTTGCGGTCATCGCGGTGACTCTGGCGGTTCTTGCGGTTTTTGGACCGATCGCCTTTTTGTCGGGGGTCGTAGGACAATTTTTCAAATCCTTCGGTTTGGGTGTCTGTTTTGTCATGATCATCAGTCTGTTTGATGCGCTCTCGAACGCTCCGATGCTCTCGGCGTATTTTGGGGGAACTCACGAATCGCTGAAGGGTCAGCCCGTCAACTGGAGCCGCCCAGTGCACTCGGTGCTGGTTCTTTTCGATCGATTTCAGACTTGGCTTGAGGACCTTTACGAGGCCCTTCTGAAGAAAGTCCTTCGTCATCCGGCGATCACCTTGGTGGCCACCTTTTTTGTGGTTGTGGCCCTGGCTTCGTCGGTCGCCTTTATTCCCAAAACTTTTATTCCGGCCAACGATTCGGGAGAATTCTTGGTGGCGGTCGAGCTGGAACCCGGAACGACTCTAGAAAAAATGAGTGAGCTCATTCGCCAAGTCGATGAGGATGTAAAGAAGAATCCCACGGTGGCGCTCACGATTGCCACAGCAGGAAATGTGAACGGGCAGTCCTATTTGGGTGACATCTACGTGAAGCTCACTCCTTTTGAGAATCGTTCACAATCCACCACGCAGATCAAAGCGGAAGTGCGTGAGATGTTGAAAAAATACGAATACGCGAAACCGAAAGTCAAAGACGTCGATTTCGTCGGAGCCGGTCAGCGGCCCTTCGTCGTCAACATCAAGGGACAGGATCTGGAGCAGGTTCGTTTGGTTGGCCAGGAACTTCTTCAGCGTCTGCAAAAACATCCAGGGCTTTTGGATCCTGAGTACAACGATAAACCAGGGCTGCCCGAGTTCCAGGTGAAAGTGGATGCCACGAAGGCGCAGTACTACGGCGTGACTCCCGTGCTGGTGGGCCAAGAGCTTCGCGCGCAGATCGAAGGGGTGACTCCGGCGAAGTATCGCGTGAATGGTCTTGAGTACGATGTCCGCGTTCGCATGAAAGATGATCAACGAAATCTTGAACAGGCCTATGAGCGAACTTCGGTTCCGAACATGAACGGGCGCTTGGTGCAGATTTCCGATTTCGCGTCCTTTCGTAAAGAGATCGGATTTGCGACGATCACCCGTGAAAATCGCGCCCGCTACGTCAGTATCGAGGCCGACATCGCACCCAAAGGTCCTGGCATGGGCGGTGTGATCACCGATATCAATCGTTGGTTTTCAACCGGAGAAATCAAACTTCCTCCCGGTGTGACCTATCGATTTGTCGGTCAGGCCGAAAACTTCCAAGAGCTTGGGCAGAGCATTCAAGTGGCGGGACTCTTGGGGATTGTCTTTATCTATCTAGTTCTGGCCTCGCTGTATGAGTCGCTTGTGACGCCGTTTACGATCATGCTTGTGATCCCACTGGCGATCTTCGGGGGCTTCTTCGGTCTTTTTGTCATGCAATCCACTCTGGATCTTTTCTCGATGATTGGGTGTGTGATGCTGATGGGACTTGCGACGAAGAACTCGATTATTCTTGTGGACTATATCAATCAAAAACTGGCCGAGGGTGAAGAGCTCAGTCGCGCGGTCTTGAACGGATGTAAAACGCGTTTGCGTCCGATCTTGATGACAAGCTTGGCTCTTGTCGCGGGTATGATGCCGGTCGCGATTGGTTTGAACGAAGCCTCAAGCCAACGAAAGTCGCTGGGGATTGCGGTTGTCGGTGGCGTCTTGATTTCGACGCTGCTCACGCTGATTGTGATTCCGGCCGTCTTCAGTTACATCGAGCGCGCGCGACGCTGGATGCTTGCGAATGTGGGCTCCAAGATGATCAGCCAACCCGAGTCGCACGAGACCCCTGCCGGAAACGGCCACCACCCTGAGGGCTCCCAAGCGGACAGCAGCAGCAAGGCTCGCGGTCGGGCGGTGGGCTCGGTGGATTTGACGAAGTGAGGCTGACGAAGCCAAGCCAAGGGCGCCAGGGTTAAACTTGGCGCTTTGAATTTTCAAGCGTGTACAGATGAAGCTCAACGTCTTGTTTCAGAACTTGATCCTGAATCGAAAAGGTTTTTGAAAATTGAAATCCCAATTTTTTTAGAACCTGCTGAGAGACCAAGTTCTTCGGATCCGTCGAGGCCACGAGGCCCCCGAGTGCAAGATCCTGAAAACAGTGTTTCACAAGGGCCTCGGCCGCTTCCGTGGCGTAGCCTTGTCCCCAGACTCGTTGGGCGATCATAAAGCCCAGTTCGGGAAAAGGGTGCTGAGTCTTCAGCACCATCAACCAGCCCACAACAGAATCTGAATCCTTCAGCACGGCAGCCCACACTCCGAAAGGTTCAAGGTCCTTTTCTTTTGCAACAAGGTCCTTCAAGCGCGCTTCGATTTTTTCAAGCGGAAGGGGGCGGCGAGACGGAGTGAACTTCATCACGTCAGGGTCCGTTTCCAGCTCCACGAGACTCGGAAGATCCTTCAGCGTGAATCGGCGCAGCCGCAAACGTTTCGTTTCTAAGATCGACATACTTTATCTTAAGAGAGCGTGGGGGAAGAGTCGAGAGCTCCCGCGTGAAGGCCGACCACTTTGAGTCCCAAAGGGTCAAGTCGGCGCAAGCCCTTCACTGAAGAGCCGTCGACCCAAATCGCTCACCGATCCGGGGACCCTGAAGAAGTTGCCGGGTTGTTGAGCCTTTTGACGATCATGTGGGGCTTGATGGGTCTGATCTCGGTTTAAACGGAAGGAGACTTGGAACGGGCTTCGCAGAGCTCTGGGCTGTGGGGAAGCTCGTGAGGTCGTAGTTGCGATATTTTGTCCCCTTCGTTCTTTTGGCGGCCCTTCTGAGCGCGCAAGTCGCAGGTGCCGAAATCCCATTCAAGCTGCATTTTTCCCGGGATTCTCTGCGCTTCGATCCCGAGTCGGAGGGGTTTAAAAGCGAGACGTCAGAATCCCGCATTCCCATTTCGCTATTAGCTTCAAGAATTCTGCGAAACGAGAAACGAACTCTTTCGGTGTCTCGCAAATACATCTTTGATCAAGAGCTCAAGGTCCGTCTTCCCGAGCTTGAAGCGCGACTGCAAGCCCTCTTTGAAGCGGCCCTTCAGGGTTCTCAGGGACAAAAACCTCAAACCCTCTCAGGTGAGATCCTGATTCCAGAAAAAATGGAATTCTTGCGAAACCTTTTGGGCTCTCCAAGTCTTGAGGATCGTGCTTTGGTTGAGGCTTTTTTTCTCAACCCTCGCCGCAAGCAAGGTCTTCAGTCCGCTCATGAAAAGACGCTCGCAAATATGATCCCACAAGCGCAGGACAGTAGCTTCTTCGTCGATCCCGCTCTCTGGAGTTTGTCTGAACTTCGTGAGCTCAGCGCAGGGTTGGCGGGCTCAGCCCACGAGATTCTCGATTTGAAGACGCGAATCCTCGTGGGGCGCGGAGCCAGCCTTTGGGCTCTACGAAAAATTGTGCAGCAGAGCGAACAGCTTCAGGATCCTGAACTCGCGCGACTGTCTGGGCGCGCCTTTCATTTCGCGACCCAGAATCAGATTCGCCATCTTCATCGGTTCACGTTTGAATCCGCTGCCCAGTACGATCCGATGACAGAAGAGATTCTTTTTTCTCGGCTAAGTCGCGCCACTTTGAATGTGTGGGTGCATGAAGTGGAGCACGCGCGATTTCAGAAGTTCTCCGCTCGTTTGCAAAAATGGCTGACCTCACGAAACTATGCGCTTCCCTTTCATATCGACGGTTTCGATTCCGAACGCGCGGGCTTCTTCGGGGATCTCTATTTGATCTTGAATGAAATCAACTCGTGGCGGAAAGACCTGCCGCTTTCGGGCTCTCGCGCATCGGCGGAGAAAAGAGTCCTCGAACTCTACCTTCAAGCGGTGGGCCCAAAAACACGAGAGCTTTTACAGAAGACGGATTGGATTTCAAGCGTCTGGCAAGACAGCGTCGCAGAATTTCTGCGCCACGAGATCAAGCAGCTGAATCAACTTCAAGATCTCGAGATTCTGCCAGAGCTTGAGAAAGCGCTGGTCGAGGAAAATCTTATGCGCGCGATCAGCCTTCGTCGACTTGCCCAGAAGCGGGCGGTTTCAATTCCAGAAACCCTCGACCGGGAGCTCACACGTCAGCAGCAAAATTTCGAACGTGCTGTTGAAAAGTCGCAGGAACTGAACGCCTCTGAAAAAGACGGTGTCCCGACTGGCGTCCTTCGCGCCATCTTGGAGCAAGAGCGCACGCCTACGCGCGAAGAGCTTCGTGACTTCGACCGCCGTTTTGCCGAAGCTCTTTTGCGTCCTGAAGTTACGGGACTCGATTCGGAGGTCCTCTTGAAGATCACTCAGCAGCTCACGCCGGAAGATTTGCCTTTCACCTTCCAGCAAGTCCTGAAGATTTTCCGAGACTCCAACGAATTGGATCCCCAACATCGACGGGTTCGAATCTTTCTGGCCTTTGACGTCAGGCCCGACTCGGGGGCCTTTGTGTGGTCCGAGCGTCTGGCCGAAGCTCTCGAGTCCGACACTGAAACACGGCGCTTGTCGGACCGCACTCTTGAGGCTCTCTTTCTTTTCTACGAACGATCTCTCCCACGATTGTGGAAACCGGGCGAGTCGTGGGAAAGTCTCGCACCCCAAGTGCAGGCGCGTGTTCGACGGGCCGCTTTGATTCTCCAAAGATACCAGCGAGCGACAAGCGGGGTCGTCTCGCTAGGCGCTCAAGCCGTCTTTCAACAGCAGCCTGTTTACACCCAAGCGCTGCAAGCGTCTGAACGAGTTTCTGCCGGCAGTTGCCAAAGCCTTCTCAGTCGAAGTTCAGGATTCTAAAAGTTCTCGGCTCGCGGGGCCCGCGTCCGAGCACGGGGCCTAGCGCGGAAGCTGGCGTCGATCGGTGCGATAGAGTTTTGAGGGACGGGTGGGATCGTCCGCGTCCGTGACAATCCAAACTGAATCGCCCTCAATCCAAAGGCCCTCGGGTTTTTCCGGAAGACTTAAAGGAAGGCTCCAAAGCACGCGGCCTTCAAGATTCACACAGCCCAGTTGTGCGCCCTCAAAGCCACCATCCTCGTAGGGATCGTCGGTATCTTCTGCGGCCGCCAGATACAGCAATTGATCTGGCTCGTAGGCCGCAATGTCGGTGAAGCCAAAGGGAAGATTCTGATGGGACCCGAGATCGATTTCTAGCTTCGACATCGAGCTGATCGGATTCAATCGTCCCCGTTTTGCGGCCGTAATCATTTCATTTTTGGGAAGCTGAATTAAAAAGTTTTTTCCGCCAACCGAGTTGCCCCGGTGGGCCAGGACAAAGGAAGTCCCGGTGACAGCGGCGCCCTCGATGTTCAGAGCAGAAATCTTTAGACTCTGATACAAAGGCGAGAAGTCGACGACCTGTTGAAGCACAAGAAATTGAGGATCCTGGGCCGAGATCAAATACCCCTTTTGGCGGGTGGGTCTTGAGCCCGAGGGAACCGCGAGAAGGATCGGCTCGTGATCCAAACGCGTCAGCGCTTCGAAGTCGAGTTTCTCTTTTTTTCTTTCGCGCACGTCTACGGGAAGAGTTCGTGACGTCAGAGGGAACGATTGACCCGGCAAACGTTCGCCGGCGCGAAATCGAAAAATAGCATCTTCGTCATCGGCGATGACATAGAACCAGCCGTCCAGCTGAACTAGGCCACTGGCCGCCGTCAAAAAGGGCGGCCGTCCCACTTGCAAGGGTTCGTTCAGACTCAACACTTGCCACTCTTCAAAATGTAAATCTTGTGCGGTCATGCTTACTTCGTGACTTCGCTGGTGGAGGTTTCTCGAACCACGACCACTTTGATCGAGCCCGGGTAACTGCACTCGTTCTCAATTCTTTGCGCCATCTGCCGAGAGTAGTCGAGCGCCATCGCATCGGACACCTTGCGACTGTTGACGATCACGCGGCACTCACGTCCGCCGTTCAAAACAAAGCAGTCGGTGACGCCATCAAAGCTGCGAGCGATGTCCTGCAGCTCGGTCACTTTCTGTGTGTAAGATTCCATCGTCGAGCGACGCGCACCCGGGCGAGCCCCAGAAATCGCATCGGCCGCAATCACGAGAAAGGCTTCATCCGAGCTGGGAGTCACATCAAAGTGGTGGGCGCGAACGTTGTGCACGACATCGGCCGCCTCGCCACGTTTCTCGATGAAGTCGGCGCCAATCATGGCGTGTCCCCCATCCATCGCATGGTCCATGGATTTTCCAATGTCATGGAGAAGTCCGGATCGACGCGCCTTCTTCACTTCGGCTTGAAGTTCAGAGGCCAGAAGACCCGCAAGCCAGCCCACTTCTCCGCAATGGAAGTACTGATTCTGAGTAAACGAGTAGCGATAGCGTAGACTTCCCATCATTTGCTTCACCTCGGGGTGAAGATCAGGAACCCGGAGCTCGCGCGCGATGGCCTCACCATCTTGCTGAATTTGACGAAACAGATTTCGCTTTTCCTGCTCGGCTAGGCGCTCAATTCCGCCGGGGTTCAGGTCGCGGCGATTCTTCATCAGCTTTTCAAGAACCCGCCGCGTGAGTTCACGCCGAACGGGATCAAAACCGGCCACGCCCACATTGGGTTGATCGGCTTCAATGATAATATCGCAGCCACAACTTTTCTGAATGGCTTGAAGAATTTCAGGTTTATCAAAAGCTTGGCGCGCTTGGGGATCGGGGAAGCTCACCGCGCCAATCCCGCGCTCGGCACAGTAGGGGCGGGCAAATCGATCGAGGGCGATATCGAGAATTCGTTTTGCGTAAGTATCGGCGTTGTCTTTCAGATCCTCATCCAGCCACTCCAAGTGTCGCTCGCCCCGGCGTCGGGTTTCCTGCTCAAGATTGGATTGAATTTCCGCTTTCAGGGCTGCCACATCCAAGGGAAACTTTTCTAGGATGCGTTCGCGAATCTGGGTCTGAAACTGCACAAAGTTCTGCTGTTTCTGATTCCATTGCGTCTGCGCCTGCGAGATGGCCTTTTCCTGCTCGCGGATTTTCAGCTCGTGCTCTTTCAGCTGGCCGCGAATGACACTGTGTTTATCATCCATCTTCTTTTTCTTCTCATCCACGGCCGTCTGCAGATCTTCGTTGCGTTCTTCCAAACGCAGGAGCTCGGCTTCGGCTTTCGTCCACAGGTCGAGTTCGATCTCTTGCTTTTTTTCCTGCTGCTCGATCTTCACGAGCTCGACTTCATCCTGCACCTCTTGAAGGAGCTCTTGGGCTTCGCTCTGGGCATCCCAAATCAGACGTCTTTGGTAGTGGCGGAAAAGCAAGAAGCCGACAGCACATCCCATCACAAACATGACGGCAAAGGGGATGATGTAGGATGTGGCAAGTTCCATAAAGGTGTTCATAAGCGGCCAGAATAAGCAAGCCCACGCCAATGCACAAGCCGCATGTCAAAAAACACGAGTCTTCACGCGCAAGTGAGAGGACTTCGGGAAGTCTACGAGATCCGCCCAGATGAAGCGGTGCAATAATTTGAGAGACTGTCGTTAACGCAGTCCGCAGGTCCGGCTGCACCGGACCATGGATGGATTTTCGGATTTAGGTGCGAGACCTTATGAGGACTGAAGGCCTGGTTTCGAACGGTTCGAAGCTAGAGCTCGACAAAGGAGCATCCATGGAAAACCTGCAAACGAAAGTCGAAGGGTCTTTTGTGGATCAAGCAGCTGTTGATTCAGAGCTGAGAGACACAACCTTGGATCAATCTTCTCTTAAGACAGCTGTGAAGAGTCCACGTCGAAGACGCCGAAGACTCGCTGGGTGGTAACCCACTCGGCCAGCCCTCGCTAACGACCCCCGTAGCGAGGCGGGCGCGAGTCGCGGGGAGGGCGGACAATTGTGTCACCTTCTCGCGAATCACGACCCGGTCGCCCCCCTGAGCAACGGCGCCATTCCACCATCAAGTTCTGCCGCAAACTGCCATCCGCTGAATCCAACGTAATCTGAGTCAAAGATCGATCCGACGAGCGTGGATTCAAGCGCACGCCCAGTTGCGAGATCAAGTTCACATGAGTTGGGCCTTGTAGACAGCGCGACCAAGTCAGCCGTTCGGGTCGCACTTCCGAGCGAACATAGTAGTCGTCATTCAAGGGACCCCGCAAAGCCGCCTCACGCATCGAAACAATCGGGGCTCCCTCTTGCTGAATGCTGAAGCGGTGAAAAGCCGTGCCCTGGGAAGAGAGAAGAACAAAGCCGCGATAGTCCACGGCGCGAAAGGCCATCTGCCAACCTGCGGGGACCTCAAGAACTAGAGTAATTTGACAATCTTTGATCAAATCCAAGCGATGAGGCTGAGAACTGCCTTGGCCAATCTCAACAACATAGTTGTCAAAGAGCAGGGAAATGTCTTTCAAATCCGGGGACAGGCCCGCGGTGACTTCCGCTTGATCGCAGCCCGTGCCGCGAAGATGAACGGCGCTGATCTCGGCTCTCTCAGGAACGCTTTGGGCCGTGGCCTTCATGGACAGTAGGACCAGAATCAAGGCGCTGAGAACAGTGAGTGGATTCCATACTTGGTGTGGTGTTTTTTGTGGCATTTTGATTTCCCCCTTTGGATCGCGCGGCGCCTGTGCACGTCGCTCGTTTCCTAAGAAAAGCTGTAGCAAGACAAAAGCCAACGCTTCTGGTGGAATTTTTGCACCAGTTTTAGCCTCAAATCGCAAGTCGCGGGGTCCTCAAAGCGCGGGCGGGCCCTAACACAATCTTGAATTGGCCCCCTCTTCTTTTTTTCATAACGTCTAGGCCAAAGAGTTTTAAAAAAACTCATTTGATTGTAGAGGTTACCCGTCAGGAGGTTCTCATGTCTGGGTTCAAATTTTGGTGGCTTTTGGGGACGCTGGTGAGCGTGGGAGTTTCCGCACAGGTGATCAAAGTGGATGGATCCAGCACGGTGTTTCCTCTGACCGAAGCGGTGGCTGAAGATTTTCAAGTGGCTCACAAGGGCCATAAGGTCACCGTCGGGATTTCAGGAACCGGGGGCGGCTTCAAAAAATTCTGTCGCGGTGAAACCGATGTGCAGAATGCGTCTCGACCGATTTCCAGCTCGGAAATGCAGGCCTGTCAAAAATCGGGAATTCGTTTTATCGAATTGCCTGTGGCCTATGATGCGATTGCCATTGTCACTCATCCTTCCAACACGTTCGCGGACTCGATCACCGTTGAAGAGCTGAAGAAAGTTTGGGAACCGACAGCCCAGGGACGTGTCACCCAGTGGAATCAGATTCGTCCCAATTGGCCGCAAGCCCCTTTCAAGCTTTTTGGCGCCGGAGCGGATTCGGGAACCTTCGATTATTTTACCGAAGCGGTCGTCGGGAAAGCCAAGGCCTCGCGGGGTGACTACACCGCGAGTGAAGACGACAACACGTTGGTGATGGGGATTTCCCGCGAGAAGAACTCTCTGGGTTATGTTCCGTTTCACTACTATTGGGAGAACCAGAAAAAACTCAAGATCCTCGCGGTCACTCACAAGGGAAAATCCGTTGCGCCCACCGAAGAGTCCATCAAGAAGGGGACCTACGCGCCCCTGTCGCGGCCTTTGTTCTTGTATGTTTCCGAAAAGGGTTTGGCTCGCCCCGAGGTTTCCTCTTTCATGGATTTTTATCTTGGAAACAGCGCCCGCTTGGCGGAAGAGATCCGCATGATTCCTCTGCCCGAGACGGCCTCGCCCTTGGTCCAACGGCAATTGAAAGAGAAGCGTTGGGGGACTGTGTTTAAGGGCCACGCCGAAGTCGGCCTCAAAATTGAGGATTTGCTCAAGAAGGAAAAAAACTAAACAACTTTCATGGCGAAACTTCGAACGACCGAGTCCCGCGGCTTGATTGAAAGACTTTTTGAGATCTGGTTTGCCGGATGCGCTTACCTTTCCGTTTTCGTGACCTTTGGAATTTTCGGAATTCTGATCTGGGAATCGGTCCCGTTTTTTCAACAGGTGAGTCTTGCAGAATTTCTGGGCGGGCGCGAATGGACGCCGCTTTTTTCTGAGCCTCGCTTTGGGGTCCAGCCGCTGGTGCTGGGAACTTTGATGACGACTTTGATCGCTTGCGGGCTTGCGATTCCGATGGGAATTCTTGTGGCCTGTGGCTTAAGCGAATTTTTGGGCAGTCGAGCCCGCACATTTTTGAAACCAATACTTGAAGTTCTGGCGGGAATTCCTTCCGTGATCTTTGGTTATTTTGCTTTGCTTGTCGTGACACCCTTGTTTCAGAAGTGGGATCCGGAGTACCCGGGCTTTAGCTTGCTCGCCGCTGGCGTCACCATGAGTTTTATGATTCTGCCCCTGATCGTGTCCCTGACGGAAGAGTCCTTGCAAGCCGTTCCCAGCTCGCTGCGAGAGGCGTCGCGGGCCCTGGGCGCGACCCAATGGGAAACCATCTGGAAAGTGGTTTTGCCTTCGGCTTCTTCGGGTGTGATCTCGGCTTCGATTTTGGGTGTCTCGCGAGCGCTCGGGGAAACCATGGTCGTAGCCCTTGCGGCGGGTCAGCAGCCTCACTGGACTTTGAATCCGACCGAACCTGCGGCCACGATGACGGCCTACATGGTTCAAGTGGCCCTTGGGGATTTGCCTCACGGTTCGCTTGGGTATCAGACGGTTTTCGTTGTGGGTCTTTTGCTTTTTTTGATGACCTTTTTCTTTAACTTCTGGGCGATGAAGCTTCGTCAGCGGATGAAACACGCATGGACTCTTTGAGTTTTCGGAAATTCTTAAACCAATTGATGAAGGTGATCAGCCTGCTCGGGCTTGTGCTGGCTTTGGCTGTGCTTTTGACTTTGGTCTTGGATCTTGTTCAGCGTGGGGGCTCGCGATTGGACGCCGACTTCATGATGAACTTTCCTTCGCGACGGGCCGAGCGGGCGGGGATTCTTTCGGCGTGGGTGGGCACTCTGTGCGTGATGGTGATCACGGCCGTGCTGACGGTGCTGGTGGGAGTTTCGGCCGCCTTGTACCTGGAAGAGTATGCCCCGAAGAATCGGCTGACCCGTTTTGTCGAGCTGAACATTTTGAATCTTGCGGCCATGCCTTCGATTCTATACGGCCTGCTGGCGTTGGGATTTTTGGTTCATAAACTGAGCCTCGGTTCGAGTCTGCTGACCGCGGGTCTGACGCTCAGTCTGCTGGTCCTTCCGATCGTGATCGTGTCGTCGCGAGAGGCTCTGCGGGCCCTGCCGCACTCGTTGAAGGAAGCCTCTTATGCGTTGGGGGCGACGCGATTTCAAACTCTCGTGCACTATCAGCTTCCCAGTGCTCTGAGTGGAATGATGACCGGCGTGATTTTGGCCCTGTCGCGTGCGGTGGGCGAGACCGCGCCTTTGATTACAATTGGAGCTTTAACTTATATCGCTTTCTTGCCGAAATCCTTGATGGATCCGTTTACGGTTCTGCCCATTCAGTTGTTCAACTGGCTGTCGCGACCTCAAGAGGAATTTCACACGAACGCAGCCGCAGCGGGACTTGTGCTTTTGGGGCTGACGTTTTTATTGAATGCTATCGCAATCGTCATTCGTATCCGCGTTCGGAGGTCCCTTAAATGGTAGAGTCAGGACCCAAAGTTGAAATTCGTGATCTTCAGTTCTTTTACAAGACCAAGCAGGTTTTGAAGAACATCCATTTGAGTATCCCCGAGAAAAAAGTGACGGCTTTGATGGGACCCTCGGGCTGTGGAAAGACGACGCTCCTTCGCTGCGTGAATTTGATGCATGAGCTGATTGAAGACACGCGTGCAACCGGCGAGATCCTGCTGCAACCGGCGGGAATCAATCTGCTCGGCGACGGGGTCGATCCCCTGTGGGTTCGTCAGCGCATCGGGATGGTCTTTCAAAAACCCAATCCTTTTCCGAAGACTCTTTTTGAAAACGTGGCCTACGGACTTCGACTGCGAGGCCTTAAAAACTCGAACGAGCTTCAAGATCGTGTGCGCCGAGCGCTCGAGCAAGCCGGCCTTTGGTCGGAAGTGGCGGATCGCTTGAATACTTCGGCTTTGGCCCTTTCGGGAGGACAGCAGCAGCGTCTGTGTATCGCCCGCGCTCTAGCGGTCGAACCCGAAGTTCTTTTGTTGGACGAACCAACAAGCGCGCTGGATCCGATCTCAACAGCCCACATTGAAGAGCAGCTCTCGGAAATCAAGCGACAGGTCACAGTCGTGATGGTGACTCACAATCTTCATCAAGCCGCTCGATGTTCGGATGAAACTGTTTTCATGCTGAACGGCGAGATCATTGAAAAGGGTCGAAGTCAGAAGCTCTTTACGAATCCTCAAGATCCTCGCACTGAAAACTACATCACGGGTCGCTTCGGTTAGCGCGGGGCCGCCCGAGAACTCTTGAAGTCCTCCACCGCTTTCCGTTGTTTTTTCGTTTCGCTTTGCGTAGCCTTTCAGTATGGAGTTCTATCAACAAGGTCCTGAGCTACAAAATCCGCTAGAAACTGATCCTCTTTTATCGCGCTGGTGGAAGGCGCCCTCTCGGCAAAAGGCGTCCGCTGCGGTGCTTGAGCACCTTCACCGCTGTGGTCAGAAAGCGGTCGGGTCCTGGCTTGAAGCCAGTCGGGAAGCAGAGGCCTTGAAGCCTGAACTGATCTCCTATGATCCTTGGGGTCGACGTGTGGATGATATCCGGGTCAGCCCCAGTTGGAAGTTTCTTGAATCCGAAGCTGCTCGCGAAGGGATTGTCGCCACAGCCTATGAACGGCAGTGGGGCGAGCTCTCTCGACCGTATCAGATGTCGCTACTTTATCTGTTTCATCCGTCGAGCGCCTTTGTGTCCTGTCCGCTTGCCATGACGGATGGGGCGGCTCGTGTGCTTGAGCTCTTGGGTAATGCGGGCTTGAAGGCTCGCGCGTTTCGCAATTTGACCTCGCGAGATCCCGCAATTTTTTGGACTTCGGGACAATGGATGACCGAGCGAACCGGGGGATCTGATGTGAGCGGCACGACGACCCATGCAGTGCCGACAGGTTCTGTTTTTCGCCTGCATGGCACAAAGTGGTTCACGTCTGCCACGACCTCGCAGATGAGCCTTCTTTTGGCTCGCACGGATGATTCGGCGTCTTTGTCCTTGTTCTATGTTGAACTTCGGGATGAGCACGGGCGCTTGAATCAGATCGAAGTGCACCGCTTGAAAGATAAGTTGGGCACCTGGGCTTTGCCGACGGCTGAACTGTCTTTGAAGGGGACTCCTGGGATTCGAGTCGGAGAGCCGGGGCAGGGCGTGAAGAATATCTCGACGCTGTTGAATATCACGCGGATTTACAACTCTGTGTGTGCGACCGCGCAGATGCGCCGAGGACTTGATCTGCTGCAGTCCTACTCTCAGGCTCGCGTCGCTTTTGGAAAGAAATTAAAGGACCTGCCGCTGCATGCGCACACTCTTCAGGATCTTGAAGCTACCTGGCGTAGGGCTTTCGTGTTCACCTTTCGCTTGGTGGAATTGCTGGGAAAAGAGGAGTGCGGGACACTGTCGGCGAGTGAAAAAATTGAGCTTCGTTTGCTGACTCCGATCCTGAAGCTCTGGACCGCCAAGGAATCAGTACGAGTGGCGTCGGAAGTCTGTGAGGGTTTCGGGGGAGCGGGTTACATTGAAGATACCGGCGTGCCTCGGCTGCTTCGGGATGCTCAGGTCTTTTCCATTTGGGAGGGGACGACGAATGTTCTCGCGTTGGATTTTCTGCGCGCCCTTCGAAAAGAGTCGGGGGCCCAAGAGTGGTTCCAAGCCAAGTGCCAAGAGTTCTCCAAACTTTCAGGCGATTTGAATGTCGCTTTTCACCAGGGGCGACTGCAACATATCTTGAAAGCGGCCGCGAAGGACCCTGAGCAGTTGGAAGTTCACGCCCGTGATCTTGCGCTATCGGTTGGATTCTTGTTTTCGTGCTCGCTAGAACCTAGCTAAAAAGTGGATTTAAATCTGAGACTTTGTCACAAGACCGAGACCTGTGAAGAGTCGAAATTTTATACCCTAAGAGTCTTAGCTCCTGTCTCATTCCGAGACAAAAAAAGACCCTTCATCTTGTTCGCTCGTTTCGTCAAGTTTTTATTCGATTTGAGACAAAAACCAACCGGTTTTTCTTAAGCCAGAAGTCTTAAAGACCGATAAATCTACATAAGGTAACGGGTTGATTTTTATGGGAAAACGAAAGGGAGTTCCCGTGAGTTCGGTGCAATTCACCAAGACGATGCTTTTGATTAAGTCAGATCCAAATGGTCTGAAGGGCGTCGAACAGTTTCTAAAAAATCGTGAATGGCATCTCAAATCGACTCATACTTTGAAAGAAGCGATTCTCTACATCGTCCAGAATAAACCATCTTTTGTTTTGATCAGCGTGGATCACCCGGATCGCAAGATTCATAAACTTCCAAAAATTATCGCCGCGGCCTTTCCCTGTTGTGTGATGGCATTTTGCGAAAAGTCGATGACCGCCTCCTTCAAGTCCTTGATGGATTTCGCTTCGGAGTACAAAATCAACCCGCCTGTGACGGGTCCTGCGATTGAGCGCGCCGTCAACAAATTCATCCGGGATCAAGAACAAGCCCTTCGACAAAAGGACAATGCCGGAGCGCCGTTGAATGGTGACCAGAACTCGTTCGAATTTCGCGTTGAAGTAAAATCAGACTCTCAAAAACAAAACGGTTTTCTTACGGTTTCAGCAACAAGCGGAGCTTCGGGCGAGTCGGCCGCAGACGGATCGCGGCTTGGCGACTCAAGCGAGTCGAAAGGTCCCGGATTCCTTCGGGCTTCCGGAGGAGCCACAGGCGCCGAGGGTGGCCCTGTCTCGATGTCGAACGATCAGCAGGATTTTGCGAAGAATCTTTTGGCCCAACTGGGCGGGCTTGACGGCGAGGAAGAGTCGGAAGACTCGGAAGGGCGTGAGGGAAATCTGATTGTTCTGCCCCCCAATGCTCGTCGAAAAGGGGACATGATTCTGCCCTCTGCTCAGGGCAAATCCTCTTCGGGGTCTCAGCCGGGAAGTCTGGGCCCACAAGGCTCGGCGGGAGCGATGGGCGGAAGCCTCGGGCCGCAAGGTTCGCCTGGATCTATAACCGGAAGCTTGGGTTCGCCGGGTTCCGCAGGATCGATGACGGGAAGCATGGGCCCAAAGGGCTCTGCAGGGCCCGATGCCGAGAGAGGTGAGGGTTCGAACGGTGGCCCCTTGATCATGGGACAAGGTCGAAAGCGACCAGGCGCCCAAGGTGGAATGTCAGGGTCAGAAACCGCAGATGGAAATGATTTAGGATCCCCTGGAAGTCTGCAAGCGCGCTCGGCTGCGATTCTGGGGGGCTTTCCCTCAAGCGCTGAAAATCCTGATCCCAGTCGCCCCCCGGGGGTCGTCGGAAGATCAGGTCTACCGCCTGGCGGAGCCTCGCCCGATGAAGATTTAGATCCATCAGCGCGAGAGCTCTATGTTCCGACGGGCTCGAACTCGGCACCTCATCGGCGTCTTCAGCCGGGAGAAAATTTCCGCCTTCGTGAAAATAGCAGCTTCTCTGAAGATTCGATTCTGGTGAGGGGTGTCATGAAATCTGTCGACGAAACTGTCGACAAGATTCCTGACGAGCTTCAAGAGCGCCTGGAAGACAGCACACAGCTCGCTTGCATCGTCGTTGAGAGCGCAAAGTTTAGCGGTTACTTGGTTGCCGCTTTGGGAAAAGACCGACATGTCGACGATGAATTTTTGAATCTTGTCCAAAGCCGCTTAGTGAGTTTTTTGCGCGATCATGGCGAAACGGTGGGCACAGACCACAATCTTCAGTTAAAGGTGAAATCCGTCGACTTCGAAGCCTGGAGCTTGGCCCAAGCCGAGTTTTTGAAGAAGTCCCTTCATAAGGGAACGGAAGTGGCGATGGCCTTTTTCCCTGTCGAGAGCGCGCGAACCAAAGTGGGCGAGTCGGTCGCTGAGGATATGGTATCCGTCCAAACCCGTGACATCCAGACGGACGTTCCTTTGGAGTTCAATCTTTATGTCTATCTTCCCGCCAATAAAAAGTTCGTTCTCTACACCCCCGAGCGCGGAACCCTTTTGCATGAGCAGCGGGATCGTTTAGTTCAAAAGGGTGTGCACAGCCTGCACATTCGAAAGAACGATGTGCAAAATTTAAGCAAGTTACGCGCGCAGAACCACCTGAACGGCCTGATCGACGAATTCGAGAGGCCGCCGCTCGAAAAGAAAAAAGCCTCTTAAGGCTCGGGTCGCCCACTTCGGGGCTCCACTAAAACCACAAGTCACCCTGAATTCCTCAAGGCCGGTAAGATCGTGCTTTCGGAACTGATTTCAAGTTGCGTCATAAGTGGACGTGCCGGGTCCTAAAATGTAGATCTGGGAGTTCAAAAAAACGAACCAAACCTTGGATTTCCTTTGGAAAGGACTCAATTCGCATGTCTTCCTATCTTATGATTCCCATCATTGCGGGTGCCCTTGGACTGATCGTAGCGCTCGGTCTGTACGTGCGCGTAAAAGCTCAGCCGGCCGGCAACGAAATTATGAATCGCATCGCCTCTTATGTGCGCGAAGGTTCCATGGCGTTTCTTGTGCGTGAGTACAAGGTCCTTGCGATCTACGCCTTGATCGTGAGTGCCGCCCTCTACTGGCAGCTGGGTCTGCTTTCGGCTATCTGGTTTGTGATGGGCGCTTTCTTAAGCTTGTTGGCAGGTTTCTTCGGAATGAAGGCCGCAACTTATGCGAACGTTCGCACCACTCAGGCCGCCGCTTTGGGCTCAAAGCCGAACTCACTGCTCGTCGCTCTTGATGGTGGCGCCGTGATGGGGCTTTCCGTCGCGGGCTTGGGTCTTTTGGGACTTGGAACTTTGTACATTCTTTTCCAAGACAGCCCTCAAGTCGGAACTGTCCTTCACGCGTTTGCGGTGGGCGCTTCTTCGATTGCTCTGTTTGCGCGAATCGGGGGCGGAATCTACACAAAGGCCGCTGACGTCGGAGCTGACATCGCTGGAAAAGTGATCGAAGGCATTCCTGAAGATGATCCTCGTAACCCGGGTGTGATCGCCGATAACGTCGGTGACAACGTGGGGGACGTCGCCGGAATGGGTGCCGACATCTATGAATCCATGGTGGCCGCGATCGTGTCCGCAATGGCCATCGCCTTGACGATTCCCGCAGCAGGGCTCCAAACTCTGATGCCTCAGGCAGGGGAAACTGAACTGCGAAGTATGGCCGTGATGCTGCCTCTGTTCTTGTCGGCTGTTGGAATGATCATTTCTGTTGTCGTGATCTTTATCACGCGCATGCTGAAAAACTTGCGTCCCGCTTTGGTTCTGCGTTTGGCTTTGATGATTCCCGCTTTGCTTTTAATGGTGGTGAGCTACTTCTTGATGCCCACAATGGGCGTTTCCCAAGGTGTGACCGTGGCGCTGGCCAGTGGTGCGATCGGGGGAGCTTTGATCGGTTTGATCACCGAGTACTACACGGCGGCTCGCCCCATTCGTTTGGTGGCGCACGCAAATCTGACGGGTCCTGCGACGGGCATTATTCGCGGTCTTGCGGTCGGCATGGAATCGGTTGCGATTCCAATGGTGATCGTGGTGATCGCAGCCTACTTGGCGGATCAAGCGTTGGGACTTTATGGAATCGCGATGTCAGCGGTTGGAATGCTGGCCGGAACGGCTGTTGTGATGACGGTCGATGCCTACGGACCCATCGCGGATAACGCTGGTGGAATTTCCGAGATGTCAGGTCTTGGAAAAGAAGTTCGCGCCATCACCGACGAATTGGATGCGGTTGGAAATACGACAGCGGCCATCGGAAAAGGTTTTGCGATTGGTTCTGCAATCTTGACGGTTCTTGCGCTTTTCTCGGCTTTCAATATGGAAGTGAATCACGTGCGCGCCACCAACAGCATGGGTCCGATCTCTTTGGATCTGACCACATCGGGTGTTTTGATCGGTCTTTTGATCGGTTCCGTTTTGCCCTTCCTCCTGGGATCCACCACGATGACAGCGGTGGGGCGTGCCGCTGAAAAAATCGTCGAAGAGATTCGTCGTCAGTTTAAAGAGATCCCCGGTCTGTTGAAGGGCGAGGCCGAGCCTCAACCGGCGCGCATCGTGGATATCGCCACTCAAGCGGCGCTTTACGAGATGATCTTGCCTGGTTTGATCGCGGTTGTGGCCCCTATCGTGGTGGGTTTTGCTCTAGGACCTGCGGCTCTGGCGGGAACTTTGGCCGGTGCTCTTGCGGTGGGTGCGACCATGGCGCTGTTCATGGCCAACGCCGGTGGAGCGTGGGATAACGCGAAGAAGTTTATCGAAAAGGGTGGTGTACCCGGTCATCCCAAAGGCTCGGAAGTTCATAAGGCCGCTGTGGTGGGCGACACCGTCGGTGACCCCTTCAAAGACACGTCGGGTCCTGGCGTCTCTATCCTGATTAAGGTGATGAGCGTCGTGTCTCTGTTGATCGCGCAATTGATTGCGTTGATCGGCTGATTTCGGGAATCGAGAGTGGAGATGCGAGAATCGAGGGGTCAAAACGGAATTTTGTTTATGATGAAGCTTGTTGGGGTTTTGGTTCTCTCGGTCTTTTTGGTATCCTGTGTGGGGATGCAGATTAAAGAAAACTGTCAGAAAAGAGATTGGCAAGAGCTGGGTCGTCAAGCGGGCCGGCAAGGCCTGACCGAGGCTCCGAAGGCACATGTGGACGACATGAAGCTCTGCCGCGAGCACAGTGTCGAGCCGAATCGGGCGGCTCACGATTTGATTCGGATTTTCAGCGAGGACGTCTTGAGTACCTGACTCAGGCCAGTCAAAGCATGAAGACCCAACTGAACCAGGTCACGGAGCAGCTGCGACAACTTCAGGAAGAGAATTCAGTTCTCAAACGTCGCAACGATGATTTGGAGGACCAGAATCGGTCTCTCCAACACAGCATCGACCGTCTTCAAAACGATTTGAACTCACGACCCTAGCCAATTCGAATCCGCTAAAGGCTCGAGACTCGACCTAGGTCCGAGGGACTTGTGAAGTTGGTCATCCTCCGATGAACTGGAAGAGTCACGTGACAGCAACAACTCTTCAACGCAGTCTTCGTCTGAGTCTTTTTGATTCCTTCCTCTACGCCCTGATGGTCGGAGCGGGAGAATCTTATTTGCCGGCCTATGTTCTTTCCTTGGGTCTTTCCGAGTGGATGGCGGGTCTGATCGCGACGATGCCGCTGTTGTCGGGCGCCTTTTTGCAAATCCTAAGCACCGAGGCCCTGCGGGCCTTTCGCAATCACAAAGTGTGGGTGGGGACCCTGGCCTTTCTGCAGGCAGTGACCTTCGTTCCGCTTGTGTTTTTTGCGATGGGATCCAAACCGCAGTTTTGGACTCTGTTCTTTATTCTGACTTTTTATTGGGGTGCGGGTTTTAGCGCGGGTCCCTCTTGGAACTACTGGATGGGACACTTGGTGTCGCATCAAGAGGCCTCGCAGTTTTTTTCAAAGCGCACTCGAATCTCGCAGATTGGAATTTTGCTAGGCCTCATTTTGGGAGGCGTCGCCCTTCATAACAATGTTCGGCTGGGGCCTTTCACGTCGACGTTTGGATTGATTTTCTTTTTCGCCTTCTGCTGTCGAATGACCTCGGCGTGGCTCTTGTCGCGCAAGCACTACGAGCCCACTTGGTCCCACTCAAGTTCACTTTTGAAAATCCGGGAATCGTGGCAGATGTTCTGGGCGCAAAAGCCCAAGCGAAATTTCATTGCCTGTGTTTTGCCCTTTCAGATGAGTATCTACATTTCGGCCCCTTTTGTGACGCCCTATATGCTGGTGCATCTGAAAATGAATTACGGCCAGTACATGAGTGCCGTGTCTTTCATGTTGATCGGAAAGATTCTCTCGCTCTGGTTCTTCGAACGGGTGAAGAAGTGGAACTATCATCGGGCTTTTAAACTGGGACTTCTTGTTCTGTGCCCAAGCCCCATCTTCTGGTCGCTGTCGGAAAGTTTTGGCTATGTTGTGGTCTTGCAATTGATCGGGGGCGCGGCCTGGGCGCTTTTTGAAATTGGACTGGCGTTGATCTTCTTCCAGGATCTGAAGCCCTCGGAAAAAATTCCGTTTCTGACTTTCTACAACTTTTTAAATGCCGTGGGGTTGCTTGCGGGAAGTGCGCTGGGAGCTCTTTGGTTGAAGACCCATGCCGTGGCGCCTGAGAATTATTTTTTCCTTTTTGTTGCGGGCGGGCTTTGTCGAATTTTGGCGGGATCCTTCCTGTATCGGCAATCCGTGAAATTTGTCGGCCGCACAACAACCACCGAGCCGCAAGAGATCACGGCGAAACCGCAAGAGACAGCAGCGAAGGCTCTTCCCCCCGCGGCCAAGGTGTCGGGCGGAGCTTCCTAAGTGCGGGCGCAAAACGCGCGGTGCAAATCTTTATCCGAGTAGGGATCCTGCGGGTCCTGAAGCTCCAGCGGTGAGTAGGCGGAATAAATTTCCAGAACTGTGGAATGATGCCGGTCTTCATCAATTTCAAGGACGAAGCGCCATGTGCGATAGGCCAGAACCCAAGTTCCGTCGGGTCGCTCTTGTAGACGTTTTCTCTCGGGCTGCAAGGGGGCGGTGCCCAGTTGGGCCTCGAGAACATCTTCAAGCTCTGGTAAGCCGTGACTCTTCAGCCACTGGGCACTCGTCTCAGCGGACTTGGAAAGCGAGTAGGCCCATGGAACCACACGCTCGATCCAACCTTGTCGTAGATTTTCGGGCCGATCGCTTTCTGTATTAATAAGTTCGTTGGATAACCAACATTAGGCGGCGTATTTAAGGCTTGGCTTTTGAAAAAATGAGCGCACTTTATTTTTGTTTTTCTGAAGTGACTTCATTGATCGAGTCACTTGTTTTTTAAAGTTGGCTTTGTC
>JBKDHV010000017.1:0-6031 GCA_046336915.1 Bdellovibrionales bacterium | reverse complement strand
GGGGGGGGGTGGTTGTGTAACCACCGTGTGTGGGGGCTATTCCTTTGTATCTCTAAAACACAACACGACTCTGGCCCAATTGAAAGGCGAAATGACGCCTGTTTTGATTGAGGGCGAAACCGGAACCGGAAAAGAAGTGGTGGCCCGGATCCTTCACGAGCAAGAAGCGTCTCGACCCTTTATCGCGGTGAATGTAGCGGCGATTCCGGAAAATCTTTTTGAGAGCGAAATGTTTGGCCACGTCAAGGGGGCCTTCACGGGGGCCGACCAAAACAAGGTCGGTCTAATTGAGGCAGCCCACGGTGGTGATCTGTTTTTGGATGAAATCGAAGAGTTTCCTCAGAATCACCAAGCCAAGCTTCTTCGCTTTTTAGAATCAGGAGAAATCCGACGAGTCGGCGCAAAGGATTCAATCAAGGTTCAAACTCGAGTGATGGCCGCGAGCAATCGTCCGCTTGCCACTCTTGTGCGCGAGGGCCGATTCCGTGAAGATTTGTATTACCGTTTGGCCTCGCAGAAGTTACAACTTCCGCCTTTGCGCTCGCGCCCCGAAGATATCCAGGCTCTCGCTAACTTCTTCCTTGAGAAACAAAAACCGCGTCGTCACAAAACTCTGACCGAAGACGGACTCACGGCCTTACGAAGTTACGACTGGCCCGGAAATGTGCGTGAGCTGAAGCGAGTCTGCGAGCAACTCGCGCTCACAAGCCCCCTGCCCCTCATTCGAGCGGAAGACGTGAAGTCTTGGCTGAAACCTTCGACGACTCCAGAGAGTTTCGGAAAATTGGACCTATCTTTGGGACTCACGCGCTTGACGGAGCAGTTTGAAGCCCGCTTGATCGCGGACTGTCTGAAGAATGAACCTGATGTCGAAAAAGCCGCTCAGCAGCTGCAAATCTCGAAATCGAATCTTTACAAAAAAATTAAAGACTACGACCTGAAAGTCCGGGAGAGCTAAATGGAAAATCTTTTTCCCCTTCTTTATGATCCCGTCTACCGACAAACACTCCTGATTGTCCTCTCGGTTCTTTTCGTTTCCGGCTCGGTCGTTTATCTTCTTCGCCAGACCGGTTACTACTTTGTCTCCGCTTGGGCCTCGATCAAGTCCTGGCTGTTTGCAGCCCCCTTGCTTTTTTTGGGCTTTGCCTCAAAGGATCCGGGCCCCCTGATTATTCTTGTTCTGACAGCCATCTACGGCGCGAAGGCCTTCTTTCAAATTATCGGAATGTTCCACCGCTCGTATTTTGTTTTGCTTTGTTACGCCGCCATCTTCGCACTCGGTGTTTCGTGCTACTTCCAGCGACTGGACTTCTACAATGCGATGCCGATGATCCTTTTGGGAGCCTGCTGCCTAGTCCCTTTGGTTCGCAACAACTACAAGCGCATGATCCAGTACATTTCTTTGACCCTTCTCGCGTTTATCTTCCTGGGATGGTCGTTCATGCACCTTGGCTTGCTGTACTACTTGCCGAATGGAATTTACCAAATCATGTACATCATGATTCTGACCGAGTTTTGCGATAACACAAACCTCGCGATTGGCCGCTACTTTAAGGGTTGGCGCTTGCTTGCGAATATTGATCCGAAACGAAGTGTGATTTCGACTCTTGTTTCAATTGTCCTCACATTAGCCCTCGCCGGAGCCATGCGCCAGCTTCTTCCGGATCAGTCAGAACGCTACTGGCTGACGGCGGGTCTGATTGCGTCCTTCGGCGGAGTTCTGGGAGATCTCGTGATGACCGTGGTCCGCCGGGATGCGGGAGTCAAAATTGTAGGACCCTTTATTCTGGGACGTGGAGATTTTCTGCACAGAATGGATCGAATGATCTTTGTCGCTCCGATTTATTATTATATCATGGCAGTCCTGGGGTAATTATGAAGGATTGGTCCTACGAAAACGAACAGTGGACTCAGCTTCCGACCTACTTGAAGCATTTGCCCTTGTTCAATCGCCACAAGGATCTGACGAGTATTTTTTTTCGTTTTCTCTGGTCCGTGTATCTTCAGGAATTCGTCTTTAAAACCTATATCCAGCTCCGAGTGGTCGGACAAAATTATCATGATCTGTACAAGAAACATCCGAAACTTTTGATTATTTCAAACCACGGTAGCCACTTAGACGCGACGTCGATTGCCGCTTCCATTCCGAAGCGCTACTGGCTAAACCTTTATATCGCGGCCGCGAAAGACTACTTTTTTTCGAATCCTTTTTTCACATTTTTTTCCCAACACTGCTTAGGGGCTATCCCTATTGACCGAAAGGATCGCAAAGGTGAGGCGATCAATCTGATCATCAAGCTTTTGACCGAATTAGATCGTATGTGGCTGATCATTTTTCCCGAAGGGACCCGATCGCCTGACGGAAAAGTCCACGAGTTTAAAAGAGGCGTCAGCATTTTTTCAGAACGCACTCGCACCCCGATTCTGTTTGTCTATATTGACGGCAACACCCGACTTATGCCAAAGGGTTACGTCTGGGCGAAGCCCGGCCGCCTGACGATACATGTAGGGCCCGTTCATCCTCCAGGTCCTATCGAAGAGGTGTACGAAGCCTACAAGAACTGGGTGGTCACCGTGGCTCCTGATGCCCTCGCTGAAACGCCTTGCTAAAGGAACGAAGATCCATGACGACTCCTGAAAAAACGAAATTGAAAATTGGTCCCTATGAAATTTGCCCTCTTCCCACCGGAGTTTTTGGACTGGACGGGGGGGCCATGTTCGGTACGGTCCCCAAAGTTCTCTGGGAAAAGAGCAATCCACCCGATGAAAAAAATCGAATCCCGATGGAGGCGCGAGCGCTTCTGCTTAAAAGTGCGAACCGCAATGTGGTCATCGACTGCGGGAACGGTCTTGATTTCATTTTGAAGTACGGGGAAAAACTCGGAACCAAGTTTGCCGAAATGTACAACATCGATCCCGAGGGCCCCAGTCTTGAAAAGTCCCTCGCCGCCCATGGGCTCAAACCTGATCAGATCCACCATGTCATCCTGACCCACCTTCACTTTGACCATGCCGGAGGCGCGACAACCGAAAAAGGGGGACGTCTGGTGCCGACGTTCCCGAAGGCGCGCTACTATGTGCAAAAGAAGAATCTTGAGACCGCCCAAAAACCCAATCTGCGAGAAAGAGCGAGCTACTTTCCGGCGAATTTTCAACCCCTATTGGACGCCGGAGTTTTGAATCTGCTGGAGGGAGATCAAACTGAACTTCTTCCGGGAATCAGTGTTTATGTCTCCAACGGGCACACTCAAGGCCAACAGGTCGTCAAAGTCAGTGATGGATCGAGCACTTTGCTTTACTGTGCCGATCTGATTCCGACCTCGTCGCATGTTCGTCTTCCCTGGGTGATGGGTTACGATTTAAATCCACTTTTGTTGATGGAAGAGAAACAAAAATTTCTCAGCCAAGCCGCCAATGAAAATTGGTATCTCTACTTTGAACATGATCCCTACTGTGACGCAGCAACCATTCAACGCCATCAAGCGGACTTTCACGTGAAGGCTCGCTACGCCCTCTAGATCAAAGGAATGTATTCAGGTTGTGTTACGCCAGGCGCTTGAGAATGTGGTAGCCGAAGCGAGTGCGAACGGGCTTTTCGGAAAGTTTCCCCACAGAAAGTAACAAAGCCGCGTCCTCAAAATCCGGATCCGCTTTGCCTCTTGGTAGGGGCCCCAAATCTCCGCCCCGCGCGCGCGAGGGACATTGAGAAAAGCGCTTGGCGAGCTCAGCAAAGTCTTTTCCCTCTTTCAAAAGTTTTAAGATGTCCTGGGCCTCATGATGGTGAGGAACAAGAATATGCGCCACATGGTAGGACTCGGATGCGTTTGATTTCTGAGCCACAGCCTTCTCCGAAGATTCGAATTCAAAAGATCACCGCCAGCCCAAAGCCGGGATCAACTTGCTATCAGATTAGAAACATACCAAAGTACAGAAAGAGGGGTCACTTACAATTTCAACCGATCAGCCGCTGAACCACGATCTTCTATGATGCAACTTTATCGTCAAATCAAAGAAAGTGATATCCGATTAGTGGCGGGCTCACTCGCGTTTTCAACGGTTCTGTCTTTAATCCCTTTCTTGGCTGTGACTTTAGCTGTCTTTCAGATGATTGGCGGCTTAGAGTTTCTTGTTCCAAAAGTTCAGAGTCTTTTTTTTCGTCACTTCCGAGAAGCCCTTGGAATCGAAGTGCTCGAGTTTGTTCGCTCGATCCTGGCACGCATCAACCCGAAAGCGTTAGGAACCACCGCAGCCCTGTTGCTCGTGTTTACAAGTTTTCGCCTCTTGCAAGATATCGAATACGGCATCAACCGAATGTGGAAACGCAATCCGACTCGCCCCCTTCACAAACGCATGGCCGTCGCTTGGGTGCTGATGTTGATTATTCCGATTCTTTTAGCGATCTATGCGGGCTTTCGATCCGTCGAGCTCTTAAAACCCCTTTTTCGGCATTATCGGGATTGGAGCGACGGCTTGGTGGCCACTTTGGGCGTTTTTGTCATCTATAAGTTTGTCCCCGAAGTCCAAGTGAAGACTCAGAAAGCCGCCATCGGGGCTCTTGCGGCAGGAATTGGCCTTATTGTCTTAGAGAAATCCTTCAAGGTGCTGACAAAATCCTTCTTTGATCTAAGCAAACTCTACGGATCCGTCGCGACGATTCCCCTCTTTCTGATCTATATTCTTTTTGTTTGGTACATCATCCTCTTAGGGGCCGCCTTCGTTGCCTCTCTTCATAAAAGGTCCTGACGCCTCTCTGGACCGAGGCCGAGAATAAGAAAGTTTCTTCACAAGCCGCGAAACAGACTTTCGCGACTTCAGCAACAACCCGCCTGTACCGAACAGCTCAAGATTTCTAAATGTTATCCCCACCGAGGAGCAAGACGATGGTCAAGAAATGGATGAGCGGCCTACGATTCAAACTGCTAATTATGAGTATGATCCCCTGCCTTGCCTTGATTGGTCTTTTCGTTTTGAGTTACACGACCATTCATGATCTTCGAGGCGGTCTCGAGAAAGCGAACTTGGTTCGTGGTCCTCTAATCACATATTCGGGCGACATGATGACCAGTGCGGTCGGCCTTGCTCGATGGACGGTCACCGCTCTTTGGTAGATCGAGAACGAATCCGAAAAAGAGGGTGCGCTAAAAAAGGTTTCACAAAGTATGAAAGACTTTGAAGAATCGATGAACGCTTATCTCGCCATGCCCCGCGCCCCAAGAGCGAAAGAGATTTTCAAAGAGGTCGAGCAGACATGGCCCGAGCTCCAGCGCGTTCTCCATGAAGTTCTCGAGCTGGCCCATTCGAAAGATGCCGGCAAGCAGGTTCAAGCCGAGTCCCTGTATATCCGGGAAGGTCGTCCACGAGTGGGTCGAATCGTTGAAACAATTCAAAAGTTAAATGATGAACGTCGTAAGATGATGGAAACTGAAACGACGGAAGATCTCGCGGCCTCTTCGAACTCCGTTCTTTTTATGGTGACCGGGGGTGCAGTCGCGATCCTGATTTCTCTTGTGACGATGATTGCAGTGATCAACTTCATCATCCGCCACATGAACGGCATCACTGAAAATCTTTTCAGTTCGGCTGCAAGCCTGACAACGGCCAGCCAGCAGCTGTCGACCTCTTCTACGGAAGTTGCCGCGAGCTCTTCTGAAACAGCCGCCTCCATCCAAGAAACGGTGGCCTATCTGGAAGAGATGACTTCAATGGTGAAAACAACAGATGAAAATAGTCAGCTTTCCCTAGACTTGACTCATAAAACTCATCAACAAGCTCAAAAAAGCGAAGCGAAACTGAATGAGCTGACAACAGCCCTTTCAGAAATTTCAGCCAGTGCCAGCAAGATTACCGATATCATTCAGGTCATTGATAATATTTCGTTTCGAACAAATGGGCTTGCCCCTCGTTTAGTTGAAATTCGAAGGTTGAGTGGCGATTTGTTTCATGCAACTTCCTCGATTGCATCAGTCATGTCAACGTGATTTTGTTCAGTTAGTTTTCGAAGCAAAATCCATAATGCCGGTAAGTCTTTGTG
>JBKDHV010000016.1:0-26989 GCA_046336915.1 Bdellovibrionales bacterium | reverse complement strand
ACTCACCCGAAGATCCTGGTGCACCACAAAGATCCAAGAGAATCTAGAAAAGCACCTGTATCTGTACATAGCTGATAACAATGGCTATCAGATTCTGTGAGATCGGACCTCGATGGGAGGGGCGGTGAGCCTGGCCGAAAGAACTGGTCCAGTCTGACCTTGAGTGGTCCTGGGTCAGTTAAATTTCAAAATCCTTTTCAAACTCCAATGGAGCTTTCATGTCCAGAGAGGAGTGGGGCCGTTTTTCGTTGTGGTGCCGTCTCCACTTCTCGATCTTCTTCTTCGTCTCAGCCAGATCCAGAAAAATCTCTTCGTTCAAGCATTCGTCTAGGAAGCGGGCCTTACAAAGTTTAGGGCCTTTAGATTAGAGTAGTAAAAGCCCACTCAAATAGTGCAGTTTCATTTTTTACGGCGACAGTGTCGAGTGGGGATCCGGGCTAAAGAAAGTTTTTTCTTGATACTTCACACGGTAGCGTCGAGTGACAATTCCAAAAAGACTGTCAGATGCAATTCCGATGGGTTGGCCATGGTACATTTTGAACAAAGCCATTGAGGGACGACGAGCCTTCAAGCTCTCGCGAGAAGCGGGCTGCCGCGAAAGTTCAGAGGGAACGGCACCGCCGGCGCGAGCCAAGTCCGCAACATTTCTTGCCGCATCCGAAAAGCCGCGCAACCCCAGTGCCTTCGCATACTGCTGGGGACCCACTTGGCGCAACCGTCGCATGGCGGCCGATTCAAAAGCTCGAACTTGTCCAAGCAGCTCCTGAGTTTTTTCATCCCCAAGAGCCGACTGCAAGCTCTTCAGATCATTCGGATTGATTCGTCGCCCATCCGGTGTCGTCACCATCCCCGTTCTTGAGTCGATCAAGAAGCCCCGTCGGCCCAGGATTTGAACAACTCCAGCGACCTGTTGCGGTGTTAACTGGGGCGAGTCTTTCACGATCGGTGTAAATGGATTCGGGATCGTCTGCGTGCATCCAAAGGAACTAAACTCACAGGTGTTTGACCAAGCCGTCGCGATGGGTGTGCTGTAGCTATCGGCGGACTGATTTGAAAGATCCGCCATTCCCATCAGGACGCTGGCGGTGGTACAGGCCGCAAGGCCCTCCACTGTTGTCGGATCACACGAGCCCGACTGTGCCGAGGCCTCGGTCCGCAAGGACCCGGCCATCATCGTGGCGCTGGCTTGCCCCATCTGTCCATTCTTCATATTGTCGACGGCCGAGCGATAAAGCGAGGCATAGTCCACTGTGGTGGCCTGCTGTCCACCTTGAGCCTGTGTTGAGGTCTGCTCGACAATTTGCTGAACGTTTTGGGAACTGCGGGCGCGAGCGGCCGCTTCGTCGACGCTCGAACTTGGCGGCGGGTTCGGCTGCGCCCAGCCGGCCGATCCAAGACCCAGAACTAGAAAAAACCCCAGTCGAGCACTCCCCATATCTCATTATCGGGACTCGGATTTTCAGAATAAAGACTCAATCGGCAATCGTCTCAACCTAAGACAGTCCTTTAGGCGAGCTCGCCTTGTGCCCTGGACCCCCTTTTCCCTAGAATGAAAGAGATGGAATTGGTGGAGTCTTCAAGTCATTTGACCGTCGGCCAGTGGAGAGAGTTTCTCGAGCAATCGCCGCGGGCGAACTGGATGCAGTCTTGGTCCTACGCCAGGGCCTGCTATCGACGAGACGCGAAGCGAACGCGCCTTTTCACCCTTCGTCACCGGGGCGGCCCTGTGGGATTTTTCGCCCTGCAAGAAATTAAACTAGGTCCTGTTCATGTCTGGGATTTGCCCCGAGGCCCGCTTTGGTTTCAATCCGAGGTCGAAGACGCGTGGCTAGCCGAGTTTGCGGCCGAGTTCTCCTCGCAATTTTCCGACCGCTGGTGGAGACGTCGGCGCTGGCTTCCCGAATGGTGGGGGGTCGCCCCTCGCGACTCTTGGGTCTTTTTCGTTGAACTCGTCGTCTTAGCGCATTGACCTATTACATCAAATCCTTAACAAATTTCGCAAGATGTGCGAAAAATAGAGCTTTCGGCAAAGAGGATTTATGAACAGTTCAAAGCCCAACGCCCCCGCGAAATCAGGTGCCAACGCGGCCGCCGCGGAAGCCCCTAACTTCCTGAAGCAAATCATCGAGAAAGATCTCGAGACCGGGCGAGTTCAGGCTCCGATTGTGACGCGCTTTCCTCCCGAGCCCAATGGCTACTTGCATTTGGGCCACGCGAAATCGATTTGTCTGAACTTTGGCTTAGCTCAAGACTATGCCGGCCGCTGCCATCTGCGTTTTGACGACACCAATCCCGAAACTGAAGATGTCGAGTACGTTGAATCCATTAAGGCTGACGTTAAGTGGCTGGGCTTTGACTGGAACGAGCATCTTTATTTTGCCTCGGATTACTTCGAACAGCTCTACGAATGGGCCGAACATCTAATTCGAAACGGAAAGGCCTACGTCTGCAGCCTTAGCGAAGAGGATTTGCGATCCTACCGCGGAGATTTCACAACCCCCGGAAAAGACAGTCCCTATCGCAACCGTTCGGTTGAAGAGAACTTGGATCTGTTCCGACGCATGCGCAAGGGCGAATTCGAAGAAGGCGCCCACGTCTTGCGTGCGAAAATCGATATGAAGTCGCCGAATATGAACATGCGGGATCCGCTTCTGTATCGTATTCGTAAGGCCCACCATCATCGAACCGGCGACAAGTGGTGCATCTATCCGATGTACGATTACGCCCACCCCCTGTCCGATGCGATCGAAAAGGTTACGCACTCGATTTGCACACTTGAGTTCCAAGATCATCGACCCTTCTACGACTGGTGCATCGAGAATCTTCCAACACCAGGGAATCCGCGACAGTATGAGTTCGCAAGAATGAATATGACCTACCTTGTGATGAGCAAACGAAAGCTCTTGCAACTGGTGAAGGAAAAGTATGTCAGTGGATGGGATGATCCACGAATGCCCACCATCTCGGGCATTCGCCGTCGCGGCTACACACCCGAATCGATTCATCTGTTTGCAAAACGAATCGGTGTAGCGAAGGCCGAAAGCCTGATCGATTACGAAATTCTTGAAGGCTGCGTTCGAGATCATTTGGACTCGGTCGCTCATCGCGCGATGGCGATTCTGAATCCCCTTAAAGTCGTGATCGAAAATCTTCCCGACAACCACATGGAAGAGATCCAAACGTCTGTGCACCCGAAAAAGCCGGAGCTTGGAAAACGTTCCCTCTATTTCACGAAAGAGATTTTCATCGATCGTTCGGACTTTATGGAAAATCCCAGCTCGGACTTCTTCCGATTGGCACCGGGAAAAGAAGTGCGTCTGCGCAACGCCTATGTAGTCAAGTGCCAAGAGGTGATCAAAGACGCCAGCGGAAATGTTCAAGAATTGCGATGCGTGTATGATCCCGTTACGTTGGGTGGCAAACCGCCTGCGGATGGCCGCAAGATCAAGGGCGTGATCCACTGGGTGTCGAGCACGAAGTGCATCGAAGCCGAAGTCCGTCTGTATGGACGCCTTTTCAAAGTCCCCGATCCTGAGGCTGCTCCTGATGGACAAGACTTTAAATCGAATTTAAATCCCGACTCTTTGAAAGTGATCAAGAACGCGAAACTGGAGTGGGGACTTCGCGACGCCAAGCTTGAAACCCGATATCAGTTCGAACGCGTGGGATACTTCTGTTTGGACAATCGTGATTCGAAAGCAAATAATCTTGTGTTTAACATGACAGTCGAGCTGCCCAGCAGTCACTAGACTTGCAGGCTTTCTCGACGTTCAAGCTTCGATCTCAATCAGAGAAATCCTTCCGATATTTAGCAGAGTCAGCGGCCTTCCGTGGAATGCCGCTTGCATTCTTTTTTGATTAACAAGGTCTTCGCAAGGATGGGGGAAGACACTCGGGCGGTGCCAGGCAAATGAGGACCCGCCGCCGGAATCCTGGTCCCTTTTTGGGGCAGAAAACCATTTTTCTTGCGGACGGATGAGCCAAAAAAGGAGAATGAGTATGCTGGTACTAGGACGACCACATGACGATTCCAAGGGACAGTCGAGCTCCATGGACACGGAAGAAAGCCGTCGCTTTGACACAGCCCTCTTTGCTACTCTGGATGCCTTAGAACAAAAAAAAGTGGATTATGCTGTTATCGGTGGGGTGGCCGCAAGCAGCCTGGGCCGACCTCGGCCCACGCAAGACATTGATATCTTTGTGCGCCCCGAAGATGCCGACGCAGTTCTTGAGATTCTAAAGGCCTCGGGTTTTGAAACTCACCGCTTTAATCCCAACTGGATCTTCAAGGCCTACAAAGAAAATGTCCTCATTGATATTATCTTCCAATCCGAAGGCGGCTTCTATTTCGACGAGGATATCAAAAAACATACGAATCTGATTCTGTATCACGGGCGACAAGTTCGGGTGATCAGCCCTGAAGACTTCATTCTGATCAAGTGCGCGGTGCACTCAGAGGAAGGTCACCATCACTGGCATGATGCCCTGTCCGTCCTTTCCCAAGCCAAAATTGATTGGGAGTATCTGGTGGCTCGCTCCCGAAAAGCACCACGACGACTTCTTGCTTTACTTCTCTACGCACAGTCGAGCGATATTTGGATCCCAAACGGACCCATCGAGCGAATCTTTACAACTGTGTTTGAAAGAGACTCTCACGGAGGTTCTCGCGAGCCCCGATCCGCACCCAGTCGCGAAAGTGCGGCTCCAGCCCAGCCCCCAAAACGACCTCAAGTCCGCAGCGCCGCCGGTGATACCTATATGGCCGCGAAAATTCGTGAAGCTCTTGTGAAAAGTGAAAAGATTGGGGGCCTGGGAATCGATGTTCTCCTGCAGGAAAAAAACATCCTCGTCAAAGGCCAAATTCAGTCCGAAGATCAGCACAAATCAATCGTCGAATTGATTCAGCAGATGGCCCCCGGGTATCAAATCGAAGATCAACTTCAAGTGGCCGAGTGGAAAGCTCCGCATAATGTCGAGGCCCTGCAATGATTCGAATTGCCGTCGCGGGTGATGTGCACTTTGATCGAAATTCTCGAGGCCGCCTGAAGCGTTACTGGAGCGAGCTCGAGGGCAAAGCCTGCGCGTTTCTCTTGGCCGGAGATCTCACCCAAGTGGGACACGAGGACGAGATTCTAGCGCTTGCTGATGATCTGCGAGATTGTCCCGTGCCCGTCGTCGCGGTCTTTGGCAACCATGACTATCACCTGGGTCGCGAAGAACTCTTAAAAGAAATCTTAGAAGATGCGCGCGTTCGCGTTCTCGAACGAAGCGGCACCATCTTGAGTTTTCACGGAAAGACCGTGGGCATTTACGGAACCAAGGGTTTTGGCGGCGGCTTCATGGGCGCCTGCTGCAGCGACTTCGGCGAATCCGAAACAAAGGCGTTCATCGGGCACACCAAACAACTCGCGGATGATCTCCGCGATGGCTTACTTTCACTCCGAACCGACTACAAGATTGCCTTGCTTCACTACTCCCCCACCGCCCAAACCCTTCTGGGAGAAAAAAAAGAGATCTATCCCTTTTTAGGAAGCTATCTTCTGGCCGAGGCGATCGACGATGGCATGGCAGATGTCGTGTTTCATGGTCATGCTCATAAAGGAATTGAACACGGAAAAACTCCTGGGGGCACTCCTGTTCGCAATGTGGCTCAGCCCGTGATTCGACACGCGTTCAAGATTTACTCTCTTGACGAGTTTGAAAGCCAGATCCAAGAATCAGAAACCCAAGTCGACCCGGCTGAGATCAAAACCTATTAGCGGACGAAGTCCTCTGCGAGTTCGTCACTGGAATCTCGAAGGGTTCAATACGATAGCCATACCGAAGACTCTCGCCAGACTGCAGTCGAACCATGCCAGTAGGAATCTCCTGCCAAAGTTCGTCGCGAGGATCTGGCAAATTGGTCACGAGTTCGAGTGAGGCGAAGACTCCGAGTTCGGGAAAATCGGTAGGCCGAGGCGAAAAGACTTGCACCCCTCGAATGTTCTTTGTTGTGGCCGTCATTCGGAATCCCACTCCCGCCGCACGATCAAGGAATTCCACAAAAGCAAATCCTTCGGGATTTGTTTCAAGATCCACCCAAATATTATCCAGGTAGAGATCCTTCAGAAGCCGACCTTCCGGTGCCGAAAAGTCTAAATCCGACCCAGGCTCAAGATCTAGCAAACGTCCGGTCGGGAGAACGTTTTCATAGTTGTCGATTTCAACGATCTTATGACCCGGCACTCGAATGGCAATCGCGTCTGGGTCTTGGCTTACGGCCCAGAAATAGGGATGGGCCCCCGCTCCCATCGGAATTTCTGTTTTTCCTTCATTCTTAATCTGCAAATCAAATTCGTAGAGTCCATCATGAAGACTATGCATCGCCCTCGCGGAAAAGGAACCGCACCAAAAGGGCTGGTGAAACCCGGGCTCAAAATCGCCTCGGATTTGGATGCCGTGGTGATCCGATTGAATCGAGATCTGGGTGGGTTTATCGAAACCGACACCATGCAAGTGATGGGGAATTTGACCGGGTCCGTGCCCATGATTCACCGGTGCACAAATGGGAATATCCAAAACTCGCGCTTCGAGAACTCCGGGGCGCACCTTCCAGCCCGTCAATCGATTCGCTAAACCAATTAAGGGCCCCGCGGCCCCCGGCTGAAAAAAAACATTTGTCGCGTAAGGGTCCCCTTGTTGTTCTCGGGCGCGGTACTGCTTTTCCAGGTTCTTGGCGCCACCACTGGGGCCTAGCAGATTAAACAGCTCACCGTTTGGCAAGCGCACCTCGAGCAGAATCGGCGTGGCCCCCGCGGCTTGAGCGACCTCAAGCGCCGTCACTTCAGGTTTGGACGTCAACGTCCCATCCCGCTCGATTCGATAGACGGGACCCGACTTGATTGATTCACGAGTGGATAAGGATCTCAGTTGAGGCTTTCCCATTTTTCACATTCATCACACCACCTTCCTTCGGGCGAAAGCAAAACAACGACCCCTTCCAAGCACGAGAGTGGACAATAAACAAAAGAGAATTTGACTCTTGCAAGGCCCGCTTCATCCTTCTTGACGAAAAAATCTGACTCAAATCGAAACACTTTGAAAAACTGGAAAGGGTCTGTTCAGCTGTCCAGTCCGTGGAGGCCCCTCTCGAGGCTGGAACTCAGGACTTGCGGCCTAAG
This sequence comes from Bdellovibrionales bacterium, assembly GCA_046336915.1. GTDB lineage: Bacteria > Bdellovibrionota > Bdellovibrionia > Bdellovibrionales > Bdellovibrionaceae. The sequence goes on along the minus strand of JBKDHV010000016.1, from coordinate 19,829 downwards.
ATTTGTACTCTTAAGATTAAGCCCATATGGACAATGGAACTTCAGTTGTGTGCGGTGGGATGGCCTATGCACATGACAACAATTCAGGCTACCAGTTCCGAGTGGCCCTCAATGCGGCCAAGTTTCCTCAAGCCAACAATCAGTTGATCGGTTTTCGCTACGGAAACGACATTGATAACTCGCAAGTGGCACGAAACGGTGTTGAAGTGATGGCCACAGCCCAAGGCGGCCCCGAGAGCTGCACGGAAGCTCGGCCTGCGATCGTTCGCTACTTGAAATAGTCTTTTGGCCTGAAGCCGGCCGCCCTTAGGCGGCTAACGACTCCTGTATGCGCTTGAAGATCGAGTCGGCTCGCAGAATCAAAACATTTCGTTTTTCTGTTTCACTGAGAGTAATCTGAGTGGCCTCTTGCAAATCGGACATCAACGTGTTGTTCGCGTTCTGATAAAGAAGATCCGGAAGCTTCATCTTGTCAGACTCCGAAAAAGTGACGATCTCTTCCACCGAATCCACGATCAGCCCGAAGGACTTATCATTAAATTTAAAGATCAGGACCCGGCGTGTTGTCCCCTCGGCCGTCTGCGGTCGACGGTACATTGAGCGAGAGTTGATAATCGAGATCAGCTCACCCCGAAGATTTAATACACCTTCGATAAAGTCTGGCAGTCCCGGGGGGTGCATCAGCTCATCGGGCATGGTGATGATCTCTCGAACTTCTTCGATCGGGACTGCGAAGGTGTTCTCGATCGTAAAGGTGATGTAGGTTTTTCGATGTGCGGATCTTTTCTTAATGTCCTCTGCCCGTATTTCGGGAGCCTTGAACAGTCGACTGTGACCATGGGTCAGGGTCTCGATCTCGTCATCTGTTAAAAGCGACTTCGGATTGAGCAGCAAGGTGGATTCGTTTTTTTCATTAGGAAGACATCCCTGAAAAAGGTCAGGACGAGAATCACTGACAACCGGGATCGCTTGAATCTGATCGGCGAAGTAACTTACGATACTGTCCACGCTGTCCACAAGCAGTCCAAAAAGTTCCGATTCAAATTTCATCACGATCAGTCTTTCAGAACCACCGGTGAAATCCCGCTGGCTGGTCGGCTCGCGGTATCCCAGAAGGGCCGCGTAGTCGATCACGGGAATGATATTGCCCCGAAGCTGAATAACGCCCAAACAAATTCCGTGAGCCAGCACCGTTCCTTCAATTTTTTGTAGCTTGATGATTTCCTGAATAGATTCGATCGGAAGGGCACAACGAGCCGATCCCACGATCAAGGAAACACACTGAAGCCTTCGTCCGCGGCTGTGAGCACTTGTGCCCTTGCCAAGACACCTTCCTGCCCCCCTTGGGCAAAGGCAACTGGGGAAGATTAAAAATTGCCCCGACATCGAGCTCCTGAACTAAACGCTCACCATTTTTCAGCTTAAAGACACCCTTGATTATCTTATGAACGTTTTCGCCGAAAGGATTTTGTTCCTCGTCACGAATACGAAGAAGCTCTTGAGTCTGATCAAAGCGAAGACCTAAGTAACGGCCCTCATTTTCAACGATGGCCACTTTTTGAGACTTTGCAGTTGAGGGTGGCTCAACATTGAGCAAGATATGAAGGTCGAGGACGGGCACAAGAGTTCCGCGCAAATTCAGAAGACCCAAAAGAAATTCCGGAGCCAGGGGGATCGCTTGATAGGCCTCGGGTGCATTGACGACTTCCCGCACATGCTGCACGGAAAGCGCGAGCTCATGATTGCATAACAAAAAAGAGCCATAGGTTCCTGAACTCATACTGACCTCATGCCACCTGGGCTAATCTTGGAATCTTTTCCACTCGAAAAGAGAAGGACTCACTCTCGATGATGATTTTCCGTCCCTCGTCCCCGCCGACATCTCGATACTTAAGACGAAACCCGCGCTTAGCGAGTTCGCGCTCGGCCACTTGAAAATTTTCGGTTCCGACAAGTCGCCGATCTTCAGTGGGATCTTGATTCGTCATATTGCCGCCACCGGCAAGAATGACTTCGATTTCGTCTAAATCTTCTTCTGAAATTCGTAAGAGCGCGACCAAGGACGCGATCGCCTGAGTCACGAATCTTCCGCCAATCTCGAAAGTCTGCACCGGAGATTCCGGAAGTAGGCAGTGAGCAAGCCCACAGATATTTTTCTTTCGCCAAATCATTCCAATTCCAACACAGGAGCCCAGAATGGCTTTCAGAATCTCGCCGTTCTTCGCAACTCGAACTTGTCCGATGTGAACATTGATCTCTTTACCGCTCATGACGCCGCCTGTTTCAGCAATTCTGCCGGCGAGGCCTTCGTGTAGATCAAGGGATGAAGGGAGCGAAAGGGAGTCTGAATGTGCGTTAGGGACTCGGACTCTCCGATGATTAGCACACCATCACCCGCCAGGTTCGCCGCCACGTTTTGAAGGACCACTTCTTGATCCTTCGGCGTGAAATAGATCAAAACATTGCGCAAAAGAATCAGGTCAAATTTGGGCGCTCCAACGAGCGGCTGAAAAAGATTATGGGTCTTAAACTTTAGCCGCAGCCGAATGTCAGCATGGACCGTGCTCGCCCCACTTGGAAGGGGAACCAAAAACTTTTGAGCTAAGTCCGGACGCAGCTTTTGAAAATGATCCAGGGCTTTCCCGACGTACTCACCCTGCTGACAGGATTGAACCATCTTCTGAGAAATGTCGGTGCCCAGGATTGAATAAGAAAAGTCCGCTCGGGTACTTCGATAGTTTTGCAGAAGTATTCCAAGCGTATGGGCCTCTTCGCCGGAAGAAGCGGCCGCGGACCAGGCTTGCAGATTTCCGCCAGGCCTAGTTTTATGCCACTGCGGAAGAAATTCTTTTTCGATGTAATCCCAGATGCGCGGAGTACGATAAAAGTAAGTTTCATTTGTTGTGATCAGGTCAATGAAGATCGTCTTTTCATCCGCTTTCGTTTGCACGTAGGCAAAGTACTCTTGATAAGACGAGAGTTTCAGTTCAAGGACCCGCTTGCGCAAACGTCCTTGAACCATGCTTCTCCGACTTTCCGAGATCGTGATTCCCGTCAGTCGGTGAATCATCTGGATCCACTCTCGCAGCGAATCGTCGGACAGATCCTGAAGCAAACCGGGACTTGTCATACGTCACGCCCTTCTTTAGGAAGCGAACTTTTCAACAGCTTCTTTCAAGTTGCCAGAGTCTTGGGCCAGGGACTTTGTCGTTTGCGCGATCGAGTCCGAAGCGGACGCTGACTTCTCGGTGGCATCTGCAACCTGCTGGATGGCGGTCGCAACATCTCGAGCAGCTGTTTGCTGTTCCTGAGCGGCCACGGAGATCTCGGAAATCGCCTGAGTCGTTTTTCCGACGCCATCGACGATCTTTTTGAAGGCTTCGGCAGCTTCGCGGGAAATTTCTCCGCCTTCTGTCACCCGTTTCACAGATTCATTAATCAGTTTCGAAATTTCCTTCGTGGCTTGGGCCGAGCGTTCGGCAAGTTTACGAACTTCGTCGGCAACAACCGAGAATCCAAGACCATGCTCACCCGCGCGGGCGGCCTCGATCGCAGCATTAAACGCAAGTAAGTTCCTTTGGCTTGCGATCTCGCTGATCACCTTCACAATGTCGGCGATTTCTTCTGAGGACTTATTGATCATCTTCATCGCCTCGATGGAGCGGGCGATAGCTTTTGATCCTAGATCGGCTTCGGTTTGTGTGCCCTTGGCTACGGTGTCCGCAGCTTTTGCATTCTGAGCGATCGAGTCAATCGAAGCACTGAGCTCTTCCACAGAGGCGTTCATTTCTTCCGTTGTGGCGCCTAGGGATTGACTGTCTTGCGCCACTTTCACGATTCGATCCGTGATCTGCTGGATTTTTTCGTTAAATTTGACGGTTGTGACGAGAACGATGTCGTTGAATTCTTTTTTGCGTTGAATGGACGGTGTAATGTCGGTGGCAAACTTGACGACTTTATAAGGACGTTCGCTGGCATCGAAAATGGGATTGTAGGACGCGTTGATCCAGACTTCTTTGCCATCCTTTCCGAATCGCTTGTACTCCCCACTTTCCAATTCTCCACGACCCAGCTTTTGCCAGAAACTCTGGTAGGTGGGGCTGTTCGCATACTGGGGGTCACAGAACATTCGATGGTGCTGGCCCTTGACTTCCGCTAGGCTATAGCCCACCGTTTTTAAGAAGTTTTCGTTCGCATTGATAATCGTTCCATCAAGATTAAATTCGATCACCGCCTGAACGCGATCAATCGCCTTCATTTTACCTTCGTACTCGGCGCTCTTCATCTTTAACTCTGTGATGTTCGTTGCAAACTTGATGATCTTGACAACTTTTCCGGAGGGATCAAAGATGGGGTTGTAGGAAGCACTAATCCACACTTCGCGCTTGTTCTTATCGAAGCGTTTGAACTCACCAACCATGAACTCACCTTGAGCCAATCGTTTCCAGAAAGCACCGTAGTCGGGGCTCGAGACGTACTCGGGATCGCAGAAAATCCGATGGTGTTGGCCTTGAATTTCGCCCAAGGCATAACCGACAGTTTTCGTGAAGTTTTCGTTGGCCGTGATGATCGTTCCATCCGGATGAAACTGGATAATGGCCTGAACACGGTCAAGGGCTTTTAGGATACCTTCGGATTCATGGTTTTGAACCTCAGCTTCGTGATGAACATCAAGTCGTCTTGCGCCTTGCATACGTCCTTCTCCTCGTTGTTTAGAACTTATCCCTCTTCAGGTTGCCTTCGGATCCCAAAGCCCGTTGGGTCAAAAGGTCCCAACTTTGGTCCGCCCCTTTCCTATCGGCGCAAGGCCCTAAAAGATAAGCCAATGCTTGTGACGTTTTCGCGACAAGCCTATTGGCATTACTAAAGAGGACCTCAAACGTCTCGGCCCGGGACACTTTCAAAAATTTATGTCGACATGGAACGAAAACCCGAGGTGCACCTCAAGCAAGAATATGCACCAGATTGTGGAAAGTTTTAAGACATAACTTCGTCTCTAGGATTTATCTCGGTCTGAATTTTGGGTAGCGGTCAGCCTCGCCGAATCAGAGCTTCCAATTCGTCAAAGTTCTGCCCGCCGTAAGTTTGCCAGGCTACCTGGAGTATTTTGAGACGGTCCTGGAGGCTCGTGACGTAGAAAACATTGCGAAATGGCTTACGAGCGCAAGGCCCCACAAAAGCAAAAGAAGCGCGTAGCTAGGGGCGAACGAGCTACTGTGGATAGTAGAAAACGTGACGGCCCCTACCATTGGGGAAGAGCCGACTTCACCAAAGGGCTTTTTGCTTTTGATAATCTGCCTTATAAGAGTCAACGAAGTCTTCATAAAAAACCAAATCGACTTTGAATGGAAACGAGCTGTTAGTCAGCATTTCGCGAATCTCGGCCACCTTTGTTTCGAGACTTTGATCTTTCTTGCCTTCGATCATTAAGTCTAAGTCGGAGAATGACTTGTGATCACCTCGGGCCCTGGATCCAAAGCAATAAACTTCAGCTCCCAATAGGCGAATTGGACCTATGACTTTTTGAAGAATAAATTCGTATTGCGATGGATTCAGTCCAAACTTCATTTTTTTTGAAGCTTCTCAATCAGTAGCTGCAGCTCTGGGAGAAAACCTTGAGCGAACTGATACACCTGTTCGGCCAAATCTTCCTTGTAAGTGTGGGAAGAAAGATTTCTCATGTCAACGGCCTTTAGCCAAACTTCGACGTCACTAATATATCCATTCTGAGCCATCTCGCGAATCAGGTCTTTGGGAGCGGTTGTTGCTGAACCCATGACTCTTTTAGCAGTTTTCCACGCCAGTTCGACAGAGAACTCGTACCTTTGGATAACAGAGTCCCGAAGAAACTCTGTTTTAGGCTGAATTAGGGCATCCTGAAGTCTTTGAACGGCTTTTCTGAGTTCTGAGATTTGAACTGCCATCGGGACCTTTAGGTGAAAAAATTGGTTGCGGGGGCAGGATTTGAACCTACGACCTTCGGGTTATGAGCCCGACGAGCTACCAGACTGCTCCACCCCGCGACAAAAAGGTTCCCTACACTAGACGTTTTGGGGGGAACCGTCAAGACCTAAGACTAGAGTGAGGGGCGGCCCGAGCAGGAACTGTAAGTGTCTGATTTGCCAGTGGAAACGGCGCTTCCTACGGGGGCGCCCGCGGGGCTAGAGGAAAAAGCACGGCGGTGGGGACAAAGCCCACCGTCCCCGACCGCCGTACGGCTCAAGGCCCTCGGCCGACCTCTCTCGCGTTTGACTCCGTTATTCAAACGCGTTCGAAGCCAGCCTGGAGTTGGATCGGAAAGGCGAACCGTATCCCTTAGGGACATTTGCAGATGTGATGAAAATTTCAAGACCGATTATTCGGGTTTTTTCTCAGAGCAATTCCAGAGCTTCAGCAAGCGAGCGCCGTGATAGGTGCCGGCCTTGTCGAGCTGCCACGGCGGATAAGGAAAGAACTTCGCCTCCGCACAAAGGCCGTCGCCCTGGACAGCCGCCCACTGGCGGTCTTCCGAAGAGGCCGTGTAGATCTCAGCCGTGCTTTCATCTTTGATGGCGACGGCAAAAGAGAAAATCTTGTCACTGGGCTCGGCCCCGCGAGCGATCAGAGCAACAGAATCCATCAGTTTTTCAACTTTAACGACTGGGCCTTGAATCGTTTTGGCAAAGATGTAGGGCCAAAACGCAAAAAGAACATAACCTACGATGACAACAAAAAGGACTGAGAGAACGCTCATGACGGCCGTTTTCATAAGGCTGATTTCCTTTCAGAATACTTATTCATTCTTATGCGACATTGGACTATATTGCAATCATAAGGATTACAGTTGATGTTCACGCGCGAGCAGAAGTTCCTCATCGCCAATCTGGCCCTGATCCAATTTAATCACATCGTGGACTTCATGATCCTGATGCCACTGGGGCCCCAGTTGATGCGTCTATTCTCCATTGGCCCGAGTGAATTCGGCCTGCTCGTTTCATCGTATACCTTTTGGGCCTCGATCAGCTCGCTTGCCGCTTCGGTGTTTGTGGATCGTTATGATCGTAAGACGACGCTCCTCACTTTTTTTGCAGGCTTCACCTTCAGCACTCTGGCATGTGCCCTTTCGCCGACTTACGAGTTTCTGCTAATCGCGCGCTCGATTGCGGGCTTTTTTGGAGGTGTCCTGACCGCGATGGTGATGTCGATCATGAGCGACGCCGTCCCCTACTCGAAGCGCGGGACAGCGATGGGGTTGCTGACCACGGCATTTTCGCTGGCCTCGATCGTGGGAGTTCCGTTTAGCTTGTACTTGGCAAACGCCTTTAGCTGGCATGCGCCCTTCGTTTTTTTAGGCCTGCTCTGTTTAGTGAATCTGTCCATGATTTGGTGGCGGATCCCCTCGATGAAGTCTCACTTGGTTCTGCAGACTCAGGTGCATCCCCTGCGCCCCGTGCTCGATCATCTGACCCGGTCGCAAAGTCTGGTGCCGCTGTTCTTTTCGTTTTTCCTGGTGATGGGGCAATTTACTGTGATCCCGTTTTTGAGTCCTTCGCTGGTGGCGAACGCGGGCCTATCGGAGGCTCAACTTCCTTTGATTTACCTGGTTGGCGGCGCCACTTCGATCACTACGGGCCCCTTTATTGGGTATCTTTCGGATCGACTGGGAAAACATCGCATCTTCTGGCTGACCAATACACTGTGTCTGGTACCGCTGCTGCTGCTGACGCATATTCTTGAGCCGATGTCGCTTTGGGTACTGCTTCCGATCGTGGCCCTTTTCTTTATGTTTATCGGCGGCCGCATGAACCCCGCGATGGCCCTTGTTTCAGGAAGTGTCGAGCCCTATCGTCGTGGCAGCTTTATGAGTCTTGTCTCGTCCGCTCAACAAATGGCGTCGGCGGTGGCGAGCTTCGTCGCAAGCCGGATCATTACGAAGTCCGCAACCGGGCAGCTCGAAAATTTTCACTATGTCGGTTACATCGCCGTCCTGTTTTCTCTGGCGGCTTTTGTGTTGAGCCTTCGCATGCGCGCCGTCGAGTCGACGACGGCGCCGGAAGCACCGCCCGCTTAAGCGCCCTCTTGCTGTTTGGCGTGAACGTGACTCTCAAGAATCCAAAGACGAATCCCCTTAAGATGAGCATCACTAATTCCAAAAAGTACGAAATGATTTTGAAAGAGCTCTTTTTCCGTCGGGTGTTCACACGAGTAATTGCAGGTCGCACGGTACTCGATAAAAGTTTCTGAGTTCTGAGCCAAAACGAACTGACGAAAAGATCCCGGAGAAATGCTTCGATAGTAATTGATGATCAGCCCGGCTTCCGAGAGCTCGGCCACCTCGACTGGGTTGGCTACGCGAATGATTTCCTGGCAACTATTTAACGCTGGCGTTGAGGACTCGCTCGGATCATGGGAGATCTGACCAAAAATCCAATTGAGTTTTTTCTTCACGTAAAACGGGTCATTGCTTTCTTCAAAAATATCTGACATCCAACCCATTTCACGAGTGTGCTTTTCATCGGGAGTCTTTTCATGCAGGGAGAACACCTTCGCCTGCGGCGAAGCCTTATGGAATTCCGCCCAGAACTCCATCTTGTCGGGCTTGAGATACTCTTCGGCGATCATGATTCCTCGAGCTAAACCCGGATTGGGGAAATTCTGATTGAACCACTGGACCTTTTCGCTCAGGTGCCCCTCGGTGAATTCGACCTCTAAGTGCTCCTTTTCCTTTTTGAAACTCTTTACGGTCACAGGGAAAAAGTTTTTCTCGACATGCAACAGCAGAATCTGGGACTTCATCGATCCGTGAGTCACGGCTTCGCGCCACAGTGGAAGCGAGATTGGGTGTAAACGCGAGGAGAAGTCTTTAACCTTAAGGTCCCCCCAAGTCAGGCCCCAAACTTTTTTCGCCAAGGCCTGTTCGGGTTCAAGCTTCAAATACTTTTCACCGCGCAAGTCAAAAGTGATCTTGATCCCAGGCAGATCACCCCACATTTTTTCTTTTCTTTGAGCCTCGCGCCCGGCGGGATTGCATTGAAACTGAAACTGATCGAATCCTGTAAAGTGTTCGACGCTGCAACCAAACGCCTCTTTCAAAAGTTTTTCCAAGCGCTGGGCCCTTTCGCGATTGGGATCGACGAGAACCCATTTGTTTTCGTTCACTAACGAAAGCTGAGGCGATTTCCCTGAGTATTCAATTTCGTTTCGCTTCACCATGCTTTGACGGATATCAGAGATCTGTCGACTGGGAATTCCAAAATAAGAAAACCAAACGCGAAATTCGCCTGGAAATTCGGGGTGAGGCTCGCAAGAAAGGCAGCGACCCATCACGTGGGTACGTCCCCGGCTTTTGAATACATCACCGTAGTATTTGGAAACACTGCCCGCCTTGATTTCCCGAGGACTTCGAGTCACGAATCCCACATCCCCCACGGCTTCCATCTGAACTTCCTTCGTCATCTCCACTTCTTCTTTGGTTTGGGCCTTGAAGACGAAAGATTGCGTCGGGGGCTTGTGTCCCGCCAGGGCCATGCTCAGGTGCTCTTGCAGAATCAACTGATCGAAGGGTTTAAAGATCACATTGTTGATGATGCGATCTTCGACGAGCTTGATATCAAATGTTGGCTTCTCGAAAGCCGTGATGATGACTCGAGTGGGCTCTTCTTGCGTGCATAGCGCTTTCCGAATGAAGAGCTCATGGGTTTTTTTCATGAGCTTCATATAGCGACTGCCCAGCCATTCATCTTTCGTTACAAGAAGAACGAGCTCGTCGTCGGCTTGAGCTTGCGACATGGGATCGGGATCTAGTCCCAGCTTAAAGCCGCCCTGGGAGATCGCGGGCTTTCCTTCGCGGATCGCAAGCGTGATCCAATCTTTAAAATTTTCAAACGATGAAAAGTAGCGGATCTGGGATTGGGGATCCGATTTTCGTAGGGCCTCGAAGATTTGCTTTTGAAGTTTGGGGTCATCTTCAAGTACGTAGATATATTTCATTTCTCTCTAGTGTAGACGGGAGTGCCTAAAAAATCGAATTTTCGCTCGACCTTTGTCGTGACAAGAGACAGACGAACTTTATATAACTTTCCTATGGAGAGAATTGGCGCCCTTGTGGGTCTTTTTGTTTGGTTGGGTCTTGCTTGGCTTTGTTCATCCCATCGCGGGCGGATTTCCTGGGGACTGGTGCTCCGCGGGGTTCTACTCCAATTTGTTTTAGCGGTTTTGGTGTTTGGAATTCCTGCCCTCGGTCTTCAAGGGCCTTTGCAGGTTGTCTTTGATAAAACCAACGATGGCGTGGTGGCGCTCTTGAATTCAACCCTTCGGGGATCCGAGTTTATTTTCGGCGATCTTTTGAAAACCGAAAAGTTTGGCTTTATCTTTGCCTTTCAGGTTTTGCCGACTATCATCTTTGTTGCCGCGCTTATGAGTGTGCTCTACCAGCTGGGAATCATGCAAAAGATCGTGGGCTTCTTCGCTTGGATCTTTTTTCGAATTCTTAGAACCTCGGGAGCTGAGACCCTGGCCGCTTCGGCTAATATTTTCGTCGGCCAAACCGAAGCTCCGCTGGTGATCAAGCCCTACCTTTCCAAAATGACTCGCTCGGAGCTTTTAGCTTTGATGGTGGGCGGGATGGCCAACGTGGCCGGTGGCGTGCTGGCAGCCTATGTTGCCCTTTTGAAGGATCGAATTCCCGACATCGCGGGCCACTTGTTAACCGCAAGCGTGCTGTCAGCTCCAGCGTCCCTGGTGCTTGCGAAAATCATGGTGCCTGAAACAGAAACCCCCACAACCTTGGGTCACATTCCCGATGAGTACAAAACAAAGCCCTACACCAATGTCCTTGAAGCGGCCACCGAGGGCACTTCGGAAGGATTGAAACTCGCTTTGAATGTCGGAGCCCAGCTGTTGGCCTTTATTGCCTTGATCGCTTTGATGAACGGGCTGTTGGGTTGGATGGGGGGACTTGTCGGCCATCCAGATCTGAGCCTTCAGCAGATCTTGTCGTGGTTGTTTGCGCCGCTGATGCCATTTCTAGGAATTCCGCTTCACGAGATTTCAATCGCGGGAACTTTGATCGGCGAGAAAACAATCCTCAATGAATTTGTGGCCTATCTGTCTTTGACCCGAGAATCGGTGAATCTTTCAGATCGTTCCGTCGTGATTCTGTCCTACGCCCTGTGTGGATTTGCTAACTTTTCTTCGATTGCAATTCAGGTCGGTGGGATCGGAGCGATGGCTCCCGAGCGCAAGAAGGATCTGGCCCAGTTAGGCATCAAGGCCCTGATCGGAGGAACCCTGTCCTCGTTCATGGTGGCCTCGATCGCGGCGATTCTTTTGTAATTCGAAGTGGTCCGGGCTTCGGGCCTGCGCCCCGAGATGACCTTAAGAGCTCTTCAGCTTTGCTTTTTCAACCTCAGCCAAATACTTACGAGTCGCAGCTGGTAGCTCTTGCCAGAGCTTCCATGCGAAGAACAGTCCCAGAAGAGTAAACGGAGTCAAAAACATCGGCCAGTACTGCCAAGTGTCCACCGTGATGATCGCGCCGAGCACGAACTCTTGAAACGAAGATCCCAATTTTGAAAAGCCGTCGGCCACACCTGTAGCAGTTGCGGCCCCCTTACGACCCCCGAAATCCGCAGTGGCCGTACCTGACATGATCGAGTGCACCCCGATCACCGCCATCATGATGACAAGTGCAGACACCCCCACCACCATCGGATGCCCGGCGGAAGTCGCGAGACTGAGCAGCATCGCCCCTGTCGCCATAAACATCACGATCTGACAAATTCCTGCAACCGGAGCCCGGCGCGAATGGAAGAAGCGATCTGACGCCCAACCTGCCGCGAACGAACCCGCGATTCCGGTGACAGCGGCCCAAAGGCCCCAGTGGTGAAGGATCTCTTCAACACCTAAGCCCGTGTCTTTTGCAAACAAGCGGTACCACTTCATCACCCCGTCGCGAAGAATTCCAGAGGTGAATTCGATCACACCGATCATCAGAATGATTCGGTTTGTAAGGACGGCCTTAAGAACACTGGCCCACGAGCGCACGTCCACGGAGTCCCCGTGAGAGGCATCATGAGTTTCCAAACGCGGAAATCCCGCCTCATCCGGCGAGTCTTTGATCAAAAGAACGTCAATCAAGGTCCAAATCACAAGGAAACCAGAAGGAATAAAGAAAATCAGCCAAACCGCAGGAACTTGAGTTCCCTGTAAAGCAAAGACTGTTTGCATAAAGTCGCGAAACGGCGAGGCCTCTCCGTCAATCTTCACAGCGCGAGCAATCGCTTCTGTCCAGTCGAAGGCGAAATAAACACCCAAAGAAATCAAAGTTCCGAAGATCGCGCCGAAAGTTCCGCGCTCACGCACGTGAAACCAGTAGGACTTCACTTTGATCGTGGAAATCGCGCCGAAACTTTGGAAGAACATGTTCAGCGAATAGAAAAGTGTGAGAACAAAGACCAAGTTAAAAGTCGCCGATTCCTTCATGTGAAGATAGAGCGACCATCCCATGAGCGTGTTGAAGATCGCAGCTCCGAGGGCAGCAAGAATCATCCCCTTTTTCCCACCAATTCGATCGATCAGGGGGCCGGAGGCAAAAAGCGAGACGGCGTAAACGAAAAATCCCCATCCCGAGATCTGACTCTTTTCCGCTTTCGTGATCACTTCTGCTGTGGCCAAGGCATCCAAATTGTAGCGGGCGAAGTACATAAAGGCGTAAGTCATTCCCAGCGGGAACCAGCTCAAAAACCGTCGCCACATAAAGGGTTTTGTATGCTTCAAGGGGTTTCGAAGGAAGTACAACGTGATGATGTAAGTGAGCAACATCGCGACGATGATGAACTGCATAGCCCCTCCAGAGGAGAATTTCGACCGTTCATGGACTATCGAGGCCCCCTCGCTTAGTCAACGGGGAACTTGTCGAATATCAGGTTTCTCAAGAGCCCCCTATGTCAAAAATTCGACAAGAAATTCAAGATTTTATCGTCTCGGGGTGAAACGAAATGAGCGAACTTTCATAGCGTGTGCTAGCAATTCTTCATATCTTCATTAAAACTGTGGGATTATAAAGACTTATGAGGATTTTGCCAGGCCGAACAACCCAAGACTGCAGGCCCATCATTTTGGTGACAGGCGCGAGCAGCGGCGTGGGGCGCGCCCTGGCCGAGATTTTCTCGAAACTACCGGAGTATCGAACCGCGGTGACAGGCCGCCGTTTTTCCCTGGCCCAGCTTCGACGCGATTTTGAAGAAAACGACCATTTTATGATTTTGGATCTGGATATCACCGATCCCCAATCCCGCCGCAAAGCTTTGCAAAAGATCCGCGAAAGTTGGGGCGATGTGGACATCCTCATCAACAACGCCGGCATCTGCTATCGATCGGTGCTTGAACACATGAGCGATGAAGACGAGCTTCATCAAATGGACACAAACTACTTAGGTCCGATCTCTCTCACTCGCGACATCTTGCCGTCGATGCGAGGAAAGGGCCGAGGAAAAATTATCAATATTTCAAGTGTCAGCGGCATGCTAGCGATGCCCACGATGGCTAGCTATTCGGCCTCGAAGCACGCTCTTGAGGGCGCGAGCGAAGCTCTCTGGTATGAAATGAAACCTTTCGGCATTAACATCACTTTGATTCAGCCGGGCTTTATTCATTCCAACTCGTTTAAAAATGTCTACTACAGTTCACGCTCGTCGCCTGAGAATCACAACAATCCCCACGAGCCCTATGCGGACTACTATCATTCGATGGGGCCTTTCGTGGAGCGCCTGATGAAGATGTCATGGACGACTCCCCATCATGTGGCCGCAAAGGTTGTTGAGGTTGTCAGGACGCAGAATCCTCCGCTTTGGGTCCCCGCGACCCCGGATGCGGTGCTTTTTTACTTCTTGCGCAGAATCATTCCTCGTCGCTGGTTGATGCCAGTCCTCTTTTTCTTTTTGCCCCGCTCGCGACATTGGGCGCTTCGCCATACCTTTCGTCGTGACGCCATCGGATGGGCGAATCGGCGAAAAGCCTCTTAAAGATCAAGGGCTGTGCGTTGAGACTCCCCAAGGCCAACAGGTCAACGTAGCCTACCCCCATGGAATATCGAAAACTTGGAAAATATGGTTTACGCGTCAGTCAGTTCTCTTTTGGTTCGTGGGTGACTTTTGGTCGCCAGATGGATCTAGGCCAGGTCAAAGCGAATTTGAAATACGCCTTTGATCAAGGCATTAACTTCTTCGACAACGCCGAGGTGTACGCCAACGGACAGGCGGAAGAGCTGATGGGTCGTGCCTTTCGCGATCTGGGTCTTCCCCGCCAGCACTACGTTCTTTCGACAAAGTTCTTTTGGGGCATCGAAGATCGCATCAATTTGAAAAATTCTTTGAATCGTAAGTACCTCATGCAGGCCATCACGGGATCGCTTCAGCGTTTAGGGCTTGAGCACGTGGACATCGCCTACTGCCATCGGCCTGATCCCGAGACTCCCATCGAAGAAACCGTCATGGCCATGCACGATATGGTGCAAAGGGGCTATGCGCTTTACTGGGGCACCAGCGAGTGGACCGCCCGCCAGATTGAGCAGGCCTATGATTTTGCCTTGGCCAACGGATTTCATCGCCCTGTCGTCGAACAGCCCCAGTACAATCTGATCCGCAATCAAAACGTGGAAAAGGACTTAGCTCCGCTTTATACAACAATGGGTTTAGGTCTGACGATTTGGAGTCCTCTTGCTTCAGGGCTCTTAACCGGTAAGTACGCCAATGGCGTGCCGCCGGAATCACGGCTGGCCATGAAATCCATGGGATGGCTGCGAGAAGAGCTCGAACGACCTGAAGTTCAAAGAATTATCAAAGAGCTCCACAAGCTGTCAGAGTCGTCGAAGATTTCCATGACTCATTTGGCTCTGGGCTGGTGTACGCTGAATCCGAATGTCAGCACGGTGATCTTGGGCGCAAGCCATTTGGATCAGCTGAAAGAGAACCTGCGCACGCTTGAGGTGCTACCTCACATTCGAGCTCTCAAAAAGGAGCTCGATCAGCTTTCGGCACTCTCGGGACGTTAGGCGGGCTCGGCATTTTGACTCGAATTTTTTAAGTCAATTTATCTGCTTACCATCTCGAATTCCCTAGAGTGAAAAAAGGTTTGACGGAAAGTTTAGGATTTAGCCCCCATGAAGTGAGACGTCTAAGACTTTTTCAAAATCTAGAAAATGAATTCGCGAGATCACCGTTTTTCGGCGAAAATTTCGACAGCTGCTTCTTGCAAAAATTTTTTAAAAAAAATCAACGGCCCTGATTTCAAGAGCTTGGATTGTCTCAATCTCGCTCTTCGGCTCTGATTTCAAGATGATTTCAAAGACTTAGCTCGTCGAATGCATTCTTCCTAGGAAACCTTCAAAATAAGAAGAACAGGTCATCTGAAGTCCAACGGGAAGTTGGGAGAAGCTGATCTGCTGGAGGATAAGAATATGAGAACATCAACTTTGAGCCAGCTGAATCGTACGATGGTGCTCGCAAGTTTGATGATGGGTCTTGCAGCCTGCGATAAATCAGGAGGAGGCGTTGAGATCGCCTCAACTCAACAAGACTTTAAAGTTGAGCTCACCACACAGGCCCGTCCAATTGATATCCTCTGGGTTGTCGATAACTCAGGCTCGATGGCCTCATCTCAACAGAACTTGGCTTCCAACTTTAACTCCTTTATTCAGGACTTCGTAGCCCTTGGTTACGACTTCCGAATGGCTGTGACAACGTCGGATTCTTGGTTCGAACAGTATAATAGTAGTCCTAATGCGTTCTACAGCTCACGATGGCGAACAGGAAACCGAGCTGATCTGTTTAATCCTTCTTATGCTCCACAAGGTGCGGCTACAAACAGCGGTGTCTTTGTGATGGATAAGAACACACCTGCTTTGAACTCGGTGTTTACAACAAACGTTCGTGTGGGGACGCAAGGAAATGGTGACGAGCGCGCTTTTGCCAGCTTTCAACGAGCCTTGAGCAACTCTGCGAATAACGACTTTCGACGTAACAACGCATACCTTGCGATCATTATCGTAAGTGACGAGGACGACTTCTCAAGAACGGATTCGACTTTCTCTGAGGACTACAATTCTCCCAAGTTGATTCCTGTTGACACTTTCGTGAGCTTTCTTGACACGTTCACGAATAGCAACTCGCAAAACCGAAAAGACAACTATCAGGTCAGCGCGATCACAATTTTGGATCAGGCTTGCTTGAACCAGCTTAACAATTCGTCTCAGAAAGTGGCTCAGCGTTATTTGACCATGGCCGACATCACGGGTGGTTCGAAGAACAGTCTGTGCGCCTCTTTCAACGCTGTCTTGAACAACATCAAGAATTCGGTTCTGACAGCGGCGGCCGTCTTCAAACTTGATCGTGAGCCTGTTGATGGTTCAATCGTTGTGAAAGTAGATGGCGCGAGCATTCCTACGGGCGCCTCAACTTGGACTTACGAATCGGCAACTCGAACTGTGCGATTTGCTCCACAACTTGCACAAAGTTTGAATGCCAATTCAAGTATCCAAATCACTTATGATCCTAAGACTCTTCTGTGATCTGATGTTTAAACGAGGGTGGGCATGACATTATTGAAAATCGACCTTGAGAGTAAACACTGGTATATACTGCGCGGAGACACACAATACGGACCCTACGACTACGGCGCCATGATACGGATGGTCCAGAATAACGAAGTCCAAGACTATAACTACGTTTGGGCTCCCCACCTGGAAGGGTGGCAAATGATGGGCGAGTGCACGGACTTCTCCAAAGACCGACTCGCCCTGGCGATCCGAGAAAATGAGACTCTTCGCCGCGAGTTCTCGCGGCGACAAGCTCCCCGAAAAGATATTAGGAGCCCGGTCCTTGGTCATAACGGATCGACCTTCTTCGATGGCGAGTGCACCTCGATTTCGGACAACGGGGCTTTGGTCCTGATAAACACCCCCCTCCTGCTTCCGGAGGATCAAATCGTTCTTCATTTTGCAGAAAGCGAGATCTTCGACGAAGGTTTTAAAGTTCTCGCTCAGGTTGTCCGAAAGAACTTTACGAGACAGCGACTTAACACCAAGTCTGCATTGCAATATGCCGTACGTTTCCTCCAAGTGCAGACGGATGGGGTTAGGCGCATAAAAGCTTTGTTTTGATTTAGAAGATTTCGCTATTTAGGAGGACGTCATGAGCATAATGGAAATTCTTGGTTCAGCTGGTATTATGGGTTGGATCATTGTCGCGACGGGTATTGGTTCAATGGCACTCGTGGCGGAACGCGCTCGTGCCCTTTACCTCAGCTATGGAATGGACGCGGACCAATTCATGAATAAGGTCCAAAATCTGATTTTGGCGAAGAAGGTCGACGAGGCCATTGTTCTTTGTAATCAGATGGACAAAAAACCCATGGCAAAGGCCTTCAAGACAATCCTTGAAAAAGCAGATCGCGATGATGAAACGATCTTTCAAGCGCACGATATCGCGATGAGCGAAGCGGTTCCTATGTACACAAAGCGTCTTCACTATCTGTCGATGCTTGCGAACGTGGCCACTCAGCTGGGACTTTTGGGGACCATCTACGGTCTGATCCTGGCGTTTAAGGCGGTCGCCCAAGCAGACCCTGCAACGAAGCAACAGCTTCTTGCCAACGGTATCTCGGTTTCACTTTATACAACGGCGCTGGGTCTTGCGGTTGCGATCCCCGTGATGGTTTTGTACTCGTTCCTGTTTGCTCGTCAAAACGTTCTTCTTGAGCAACTGCAAGAAAAGTGCGGCAAGCTAACTGAAATCCTGACGGGATCTCACGTGCCGACTTTGAATCGTGCGAACATCTTCCCCGACACTCCTGTAAAAGCGCAAGGTGGCGGAGTCACTCCTCCTTCGGCGAACACCAAGGTGTCTTAACCGGAATTGAGCTCTCAGGATCCCGAAGTCGGGACCCTTGTATTTTGAACTTTGCAGGTGGGCTATGAAGAAACTAAAGATCAACCATCACTCGGATTTTGAACTAGATCTTGCATCCTTGCTGGCTGTAATCATGAAGCTCGTCCCTGTCCTGTTATTGTCCAGTGCCTTCATGCAGGTGATGGTTATTGAAACGGACCTTCCACAAGCTGTGACTCAGGCAATCCAGAAACAAGAAACGGAAAAAAAGAAAAACCTACTTCTTGAGATTGGCCCTGATCGAAAAGTCACTTTGACGATGGATGTGACGGGGGAAAAGTCATCTGTAGTGATTGCACCGAAGAGGGATGCGATTGATCTTGAAACTCTTCATGTGACTTTGCGTGAGATCAAGAAGAAGCATCCGGATGTCTTTAAAATTGATTTCGCACCTGATAGTAAGGTCTCTTACAAAGAAGTGGTCCATGTGATGGATGAGGCTCGACGAAGTCGAGATCTTTCGGTTCGATTTCCCGTGAAGGACGAATCCACAGGACAAATGGTCACAACTGATTACATGTTTCCAGAAATTGTTTTTGTTAACATGATGGAAGGTTAGTCATGAGCCGTCGAAAGCGCTTTGAACTAGACGTGAAGCACAACTCCACATTCACCCTGAATATTACGTCGATGGCGGATATGTTCACGCTGCTTCTCGTGTTCTTGCTCCAGAACTTTGCTACGAATCCAGTGGAAATAAAGCCGATTGACGGTTTAAGACTGCCCACTTCGAATACTTACAAAAATCCGATCATTTCAATTCAAGTTTCTATCAGCACGAAAGAAATTCGGGTTGGTGAAAAAGTGATCGCCCAGGTTCGTGATCGAGATGTTGCAAGCGGTGACATTGACCCTCAAGATACAAACTTTATTCAGCCCCTGTTTAAAGAGTTGCAGGCTGTCGCCCAGGATCCTAATCTTAAGAAGGAAGAAAAAAATCAAATTATGCTTCAAGCAGATGAGGGTTTGCCTTATCAAACCGTGCGAAAGGTTCTTTACACGGCGAGTATGGCGGGTTTCCCTCAGGTGAAGCTTGTCACCGTTGTTGGAAACTAAAGAGCCCATCATGAAAATCTTCATCCTGATACTTTTGTTGAGCTTGAACACATTCGCCGCCGACAATAGTAAGGAAAAGCGCGGGCTTCTTCCCGAGCTGAAACTTGACAACAAAAACGAAGAGAAAAACGAAGCCAAGCAGCTCACCTCCGAACTAATGATTGCGCGTGCGGAAGATAAAGCGATCACAAGTCTTCAATCCTTTCTGAGCAAGAATCGAAATACGCCCCAAGAAGCGGATCTCCTGTACCGCTTGGCCGAACTGTATATGCGAAAATCCAAGACGGGCCGCTTCTTTGATCTCAATGTGAATTCAAAGACCTTGAAGCTTTCGCCCTTCCCGATTCCACCACAAAAAGGGAAGGATTGGATACGAAAGGCGTCTAACAGTTACTACGAGATCGAACGTCGCTTTCCGCAGTTTTCCGAAATGGATGGCGTTCTGTTCAACAACGCGTTCGCCAGCCAGCAGATCGGAGATCTCAAAAGTGCGGAAACTCTCTACCGTAAGCTTCTTAACAAGTATCCGAACTCTCCCCTTGTGCCCGATGGCCTGATCGCGTTGGGAGAGTTGCTGTACGATCAAGCTCGCTTCAAGGACGCTCGTGAGTCCTTTGAAAGGATCGAAAACTTTCCTCAGTCTCGGATTTACTCCTATGGTCTTTATAAGTGGGCTTGGACCCTCTACAATATGAAGCTCTCGGATCCTGCGATCAAAAAGCTGGTCGAGGTTGTTGAGAAAAATCCCCTACGGCTAGATCAAACCAAAAGCTACAACCTGCGCAAAGAGGCCCTGCGGGATCTCGTCTTGTTTGGGTGCGATGTTCTTCAGGCCGACGAGCTCTATTC
>JBKDHV010000015.1:0-1490 GCA_046336915.1 Bdellovibrionales bacterium | reverse complement strand
TTACTACGTAGGCCATTTATGTATGATACGTGCTTAGAGGTTGATTCGAGCTCAATGTGAGTGTGTTGTAGTTGATTGATCTTGTCGTCAATTCGGCAGCGATAAATAGCAGATTTTGTTAATCGAACTACAAATCCTGAGCTTCGAGCCTGTAATAGACCTTGGTTCAGCGGTTCAGAAATAATTTATATCACCTCCTAACTCCTATTGGGCTTTGTGCAGCTTTACTTTGAAAATGTTGATTTCTTACTTCCTCTTGACTCACCTGTTGTAGGAAAATCATATCTCCAAATCATGAACTTGGATTTACTTGAGGCTTGGTTCCTGAACAGATCAGATATCAAATGATGAGTAGGAATTAACAGTTCTGGTTGAGGTTCGACCTGAGTAAAGAGCGCCGAGCTCTCCTGAGTGGTATTTGCTCCAAAGTTTGGAAGCGTTTTTTTGGATTTTTTTCAGTCTGTCGTTTTAGGATTCGAGTGGAGTCTGCTGTGTTTTGATTGATTGTTTTTTTTTGTTCGAAATTAAGAAAAGTGGCGCAGTTGCAAATGAGCCATTATCAGGTAAGACTCGTGATAAAAAATCCCTATTTAATAATGATTATCAATTTCAGCATAAATGATTGATGTCAGAGCCCTTGCGTAGTACCAAAGCAATTTAAAAATTGCTTTCGTACTTCGCTTCCCCAATTGTTTTTATTCGAGCCAATATGGAAGACATATTGGCTCTTAGAAAATTCGATCAATACCTATGGATGTTCTTTTTTTTTCCAAGCCTTTGAATGGCTCGTTGTTTGGTTTCAAAGCTCTCACCCATGCACTGCCTTCTCCAGACATAGAGTTCCCTCAAATTGAGCTCTTGTAGCAAGGTGCTACGAAGTGAAACTGCGACGGTGTCAAAGCCAAAGATAAATAAAGCTCTGCAGAGGAACCTCCTCGAGTAGTAGCCCTTGAAGGTACTTCTTTCGTGAATATATTCAGGTAAGCTCCACCCATACTTCTGCTTTTAGTAGCATCTCCTATACTGCATTCCCCTTATCTCCTCTCCCCCACCCATGCTCTGCTTGAATAATAATATGATCTACGATAGCTACCTTCCCCCCACTTGGTGCTTTGTCCATGTACTAGTGTATGCTCTCGGCGATTAGCAATGATGGCTGCTGCGCACACGCACCTTATACACCTAGCTAACTCTCTTCCTACTCTCTCTACTACTCACTTACTAAAATGGATGTGCGAGTAGTAGGTTCTCTTCTATCTTCTTCTTCCAGCATTTATAAATAGCTAACAGTCAGCGTAGTAAGTAGCAATAATAATAAGTTCCAATCGACTTTAAGCCTGATGGATGATGTATATGATGAGACCAAAAGCGGCCGAAATTACGAAAAGTGCCCTGTAGTATGATTGATTTACACGCTAGACACATGCCGCAAGTCACTGCTTCAAACCGAATCGAAATCCGATGCTTGGATCGCACAAGCGCACTACTTC
>JBKDHV010000014.1:0-1125 GCA_046336915.1 Bdellovibrionales bacterium | reverse complement strand
ATATATATATGTCGAAATTACAGAAAGGTTATAATGATGAAATTGATTCAGTTGATAGTGCTGATTCAGATGATTTAGATGAGTTATTCATGCAGAAACTACTTGCAAAAAAGAAAAGAAAAAGTGCACAATCAGTACCACCAGCACCTCCACCATCACCAGCATCACCGATTCAATCTAATGCACCTGTTCCAGTACCTCAACCAACAGCACCAATTGAACCTCTTAAAAGAGGGCGACCACAAAAAACACAAGCCCAAAAGGATGAAGAAAAACGAATTAAAGCAGAAAAGAAAGCATTATTAGGGCGCTCAGAAAAACAAAAAGAAGTAACGGCAAAGATGCAAGAGCGTTTAAAAGAGAAACGTATGATGATGGAAAAAGAAAAAATTGAGATCAGAGAAAAAATGAAATCTCAAAAAGAAGAGCTGAGTAATGCAGCTAAGAAAAAGTTATTTAAAGATGAGTATGAACAAAAGATTAACAATGAAGTTAAAAAACGATTACAACAATTAAATAGAGAACCTACACAACCTAGACAACAAGAAGAACCACAATATATACCTCAGACAGTACCAAAACCAATTAGACGGCCTGTTTTCGTGTAGACGTTTTAGGTTGAGATTATTCTTATGTACCCGCTCTAATTTGCATCATAGATGATGAACCACCACCAAAAGGAATGAGTCCAGGTTCTCCTTTCATTTCTGGTTCTGATTCTCCTTCTTGTCTAATTTGTCTAATTAATTCATCAAGTTTAGATTTAATTTGTTGACTTTTTAATTTTGTCATCATGTTTTCTTTGGTTTGACTAATAAAATGTTTTTCACCAACTGATTGCATTACTATATTTGCTCTTTGTTTTGCTTTACTCAACTCCTTTTTATCACTAGGATCAACACGAGCCAATGTATCCAATGCTTCATTATATTTATCCATGAGCTCTTGTACGTTAATATTTTTTTTTTGTAAAACATTTGATATTTTTTCTTTGTTATCTCTAATGTCACGATATGCCGAATTTCTTTCTTTTCTCAATTGCCTAAGCTCTTCAGCTTGTTTATCCGCTAACTCTTTATTAATCAATTCTTGTTCTTCTGAAATTTCTTGTTTCATATCTTCTAT
>JBKDHV010000013.1:0-19670 GCA_046336915.1 Bdellovibrionales bacterium | reverse complement strand
ACCGATCTGACGGGAGTCTATCATGATTCTTCCTCTGAAAAATTGGTGGTGATTTCACCCAAACAGAATGAAAGATCTCAAAAAATAATCAAGCTCTCAGAGCAAAAATGCTGCTGAACTCCGAACTCGCTCTATTTAGCCGATTCATGGATCGATATTTCGAAACATGTGTCTCAAATACAGTTCTATTTGAGAATGTCGTAGAGACGCTTCGTGAGCTTAAAGGATTCTCCAAGGTAGTTCTAACCAACAAGTCGAATCGGTTTGTCCCAAAGATCTTATCTTCATTGAGGATAGAATCGTATTTCGATGAGGCCTTCGGTCGCGAGTCATTTCTTAAGTCAAAACCTGATCCGCTGCCGATTCATTCTATTTTAAAGAAGTACAATTTGTCGCCATCGCAAGCGTTAATCGTCGGCGATACGGAAGCAGATATTCTTTCAGGCCAATCTGCCAATATTCATACGTGCCTAGTTACTTACGGATTTGGGCGAGCCGAAGAAGTCGCCAAATTGAACCCGACTTTTTTGATCGCAAACTTTAAAGAACTTTTGGCGATTGTTTCGCCGGATGGAGGCAGATAATGAATCGTTTAGAAGGACTAGCAAAGTTTCCGATGAAAACTAAGTCTTACGTTATCGGATTAATGTCGGGCATGAGCATAGATGGAGTTGATCTTGCTTTTGTTAGCATCTCGGGCCATTTTCCCGACTTGGAAGTCAAACTTTTGAAAAGTTATTTTAGACCCTATAACAAAGGTCTACAGAAGAGGCTTCAGGATGCGCAGAATGCCAATGCGGAAGAAATCTCGAAGTTAAATTTCGTTGTTGCTCGTGAGTTTTCAGACTGCGTAAACGAATTCTTGGCAAATGAGAGCATTGCAGTTTCGCAAGTTGATCTTATTGGCTCGCACGGCCAGACGCTTTATCACTCAAGTGATTTAGGAGAAACAACTCCGTCAAGCCTGCAAGTTGGCAGCCCTTCAATTATCGCCGAACTAACTGGAATTCCTACTGTCGGAAATTTTCGCGTAAGAGATATGGTGGCTGGAGGCCAAGGTGCGCCTTTAGTTTGCCTCGCGGACTACATTCTTTTTCGTAATTCGCAGGGGCCGGTCATTCTTAATAACTTAGGAAGCATCTCGAATGTGTCTGTCGTAACTGATGACATAGAACAAATGCTCGCCTTCGATACGGGCCCTGCAAATATGGCCATCGATTTCTTCGCTAGAAAAGTTCCAGGGAACGATTTGGGAATTGATCGAGACGGCAGTATTTCAAAGATTGGCAAGGTGATTCCGGCACTCTTGAATGATCTATTAGCGATAGATTTCTTCAATCGAGTTCCACCAAAAGCCGCTGGATATACCGAATTTGGCCCCGTATTACTTGAGGCTCTCTCAAAAAAGCACTTTTCGGAAGCGCCGGAAGACTTAGTGAGAACGGCTGTTGAGTTTTCCGCTGTGTCGATTGAGCAAGCATATCGAAAGTATGTTCTGCCTCGATTTTCTAAGCCGCTTAGAGTTTTATTCTCTGGCGGAGGTATTCACAACCAGACGCTGATGCAGCAAATTCAACTGCGCCTGCCTGAGCTAAAAATCGAATCCCTTGAAAGCGAATTTGCAGACAGCAAAGAGGCCGTAAGTTTTGCGATTCTTGCGCATCAAACTATTTGTGGGAATGCCGGCAACGTGACAGCAGCAACAGGAGCCAAGCGCCCTGTCGTTTTAGGCGAGATTGCAGTTTAATATGGATCAGTCGCCCTCTCAAGATAATCGCCTTGATGCAGTTAAACTTCTGATTATCGGCAACTCAGGCTTTCTCGGATCTTTTCTTGCGTCTTCTCATTTGGGAGCGGATTTTAAAATAGATTCGATTAGCCGCAGTCAATTTGATATGAGCAAGCCAGTTTCTTCAGAATTCAACTCGTTCTTGAAAAACTGTAGCTACGACTATGCCGTTATATGCTCGGCAGTAACTGACATTGAAAGGTGTTTTCTACAAGAGGAAGAGTCACACCAGATCAATGTAGTAGGCACTATCCGATTGCTAGACAAACTGAAGGAAAATGATGTCAATCCTATTTTCTTGTCATCGGATTACGTTTTTAAACCGTCCGAAATACCTCGCGCTGAGGACGATGAGCGGCTACCTCAAACCCGGTACGGTCAGCAAAAACTTTTAGTCGAACAGTACTTAGAAAAGAACTTTGAGCGATTTCTGATTTTTCGTACAAGCAAGTTAATGTCACAAACCGTGCATACAAAAAATATCCTCCTACCAGTTATTCAGAATCTATCCAATGGGGCTGAAACAAGATGTTTCGACAATCAATGGTTGAACCCTGTTTTCATTGAGGACATCGCCAAAGCCTTAGCAATGAGTTGCAGACAAGGCTTAAATGGCAAATTTCATTTAGGCACGCGACAGATATTTACGAGATTTGAATTAGGTCACCTCCTCGCGGAAGCCTTAGGTGCCGATCCAGATTTAATTCAGCCTTTGAAGATGCAAGAAATTTCATTCTCTGAACCGAGGCCCAACCACAACACTTTGAATTGTAATAAGATAGAATCTTTGGGTTTTAAATTTACTGAGATTACTGATGTTTTGGATCAACTAAGATCGCTTAAACAACCACTCAGATAGTTGAATGCGGTGGTTTCTCGATTCAACCAACCGAGAAACCACTATCCAGCCGTATTATTTAAATTTCTTTGCCTCCTCGGGAAAGACTGAAATCGGCTTCCAGTCGATTTTTAGAACCTGCCGGGTTGCGTGGTCAATCCTCTCCAACCCGGAACGCGTAGAGAGCGTATCGGGGCGTAAAAGTGCATGGCCGAAATCGAGCAATGCGGCTGCGATAAACAATTTAAGTAATAGTTCGTTCATAAAAATCCTCCTATTTTGCTAAAGCTTTAATGACACTTGCTGCGGACAAAAGGGCCTGGTCGTCGAGCCGATCAAGTAGTTCGACAATTTCACCGATCACTTCGTCTGCCATTACAGTAGCCGAACGGATTTTTTCAAAATCATCCCGTTTGTATCCTAGCGAGCGCAAAATCAGATCGATTTTGCCTTCGGTTAAATCGGTTCGTCCTGCTTCCAGTAAGCCGAAAGTAGCTCTTCTGAATCCGCACATGGCAGACGCTTTGTATTGGGATATGCCGCGCCGTTTGCGCAAAATGCGAATAGCGCGGACTTCTTTGGTGACGACCTTGTAGACGTTGCGTCTCGGTTTGCGAGACATCGTTCGCTCAAGATTGTAGGCATCGATTTGTGCGAGAGCTTTCTCGGGCGAATCGTTGAGCCGACTGAACTCAGCCCACGTCATACCCATTTTCTCAACGATGCCTCGGATGCGATCCTCTGAGAAATTACACCGACCGTTTTCGAGCTGCTCTAGTGCTCGTATCGAGCATGAACATCGCTCTGCGGCTTCGCGCCGATTAAGACCGAGCGATATGCGTGCGGCTTTGAGGGCCAGCACAGTTTTCGTGATTTTTTTGACGGATGAACGTCGAACGACTTCTTCTTGCATTAGCGGACTCCTTTCAAGAGTGGTTTGCAAGAAGCAGCTTGTTCGTATTCAAAAATCAGGAAGTGGTAACTACAGCGGGCCTTACGCAAAATAGCTTTTTTTGCCAGGCACCTAGTATGAGTGACTTTCGATACTTGCGACTCATCTGCCACTTAAAAAATAGCAAACTTTGCTGCAAGGTCGAAAAGCCAAACGCAAGCCATTCATAAGCCAATTCGAGGCTGTGAACGGCAGCTCTAGGCAGGTTTCAAAAGTTGAACCTGATCCCGTTTGAGGTCTCTAAGGCTTTAAATTGTTTTTGCTTTTTAATTTCGCTTACGAAAACCAAGTCCCCAAGGTCGGGAAATTGGAGGTGACCTCGGGAACTGAAGAATTTCAGCTCTTTAAGTCACCCCTGCCAGCCAGTTGCCAGTCATTTGAACATAACCTCAAATAACCATGCTTCTGTCAAGAAGGCATGAATTAGTCTTTTTACTGCTGTCTGAATAAGTTTACGACTCGTCCCATGACCTCGCGCTCTGGTAGTAGCTTGAGACCTTGAGTAGCTCCTTTGACCTCGATACCAGCAAGCCTGATGTAGCGCTGCATGGTCTTTAGATCCTTCCATCCGCAAATCTTCATGACCACGGCTGGAGCGATACCATCTCTGACAAGCTGTGTAGCAAAACAGGCTCTCAAGGTATGAAACCTGACTGATGGAAGTCCAGAGCCTACGCAAAATTCTCGTAGGATTCCAGCTGCCTCTCCGTCAGTCCAACTCTTGAAGTGATGAAGCACGAATTTTCGATTCGGCTCATGCCTTTCTTGCGCACTTCTGACTTTCATCTCTTTTAAAAGATTTAAGACCTGATCAGATTCTATCGGAACCGATCTCCAGTAGCGTCCCTTTGTCGGACCGTAACCAGTTTTATTTGTCCAGTTACGATGAACAAAAAGAAGCTTGTTCTCGAAATCGACTTGATCCCATTGAAGTGCGTACAGTTCACCTGAACGCATCCCTGTGAAAAGGGCTAGAGCCCAAATTGGATACCAAGGGTGATTGACCGTCTGAGCGTAGGACAGAAGAGTTCTAATTTGTTCGAGATTTAAAATCTCTGGCATTTTCTCTTCTTCTTTTCGCGTAGACTTAAATCCTTCAGTTGGAATCGCAGTCATTCCTTTAATTCTACCAGAAACGATTCCCCATTTAAAAATGGCATCAATCGCAGTTCTCAGTCGCTTTCGTCTGGCGATGGACATTTCTCGTTCGCATCGATCTAAAGTCATCCAAGCTCTCGCACGGTCGATTTCATTTACATGAAGCTGCAACCAATCTTCCGTCCAACGACGAATAAGATCAACGTAGTCCATGACTGTGGCAGTTGTGATCTCGCGAATAAAAATGTCGCCCGCTTTAGCGGCGAGTTCCCATTCACTGAGCAGCGATTCCCACTTACAACTTTTACTTTCAGATTCTAAGAGTTCTCTCTCGACTTGAATAAAAAGTTTTTTCTCTGCTCGCTCAGCTTCAGACTTTGTTTTAAAGCCTTGGGATCTTTTATCTACAACTACTCCTGGGTGAGTCGTACTACTTCTCGTAATCCGAACTCGAAATAAAGTTTCATTTGTTTTCTTATCTACATATGTACTTATGGGCATTTGAATCCTCCTTTGCGGGAAGATTCAATCAGCCGTTCGAGTTCAGACTTTTTGAACAACAATCGTCCATAGGGTTTGTAAAACGGAATCCGACCAAGATTTACAAGGTTGCGGATTCTCGCGGTACAGGGCTTTCCATTCTTGCTAAAAATTCTCAAGTAAGAAGCGGCTTCAACCGCACTCAACCAATCAGAACCATCAAAATTTTGTTCTAAATTTTGGATCGAGTTCGCGTGAGCTGCTTTCATAAAAAGCCCACCCGATGGACAAAAAAGACTATTCGATTTTCAAAGAACTTGAGGATCATATTACCTCTAAAACCTAAGCCACGCAAGGCAAGGGTCAACGAGTACAACACGTCTCAGCTAGGCAAATTCAGATTAAACACTAGGATGAAATCAATTTTGATCTAGAGATATCCACATCAGCTTCTGTGGATATCTCTCCAGTTGTCCTAGATGATTTCTTTTTTTCTTTCTCACTGATTCCATAATGAAGCCTGATAGCTTTTCGTAACTCCTCAGGAAGGTCTGAATCACTTCGTAGAAACGAACCTAAGACCTTCTTTTCATCAAAGTGTACAGCACGAAGAGCTTTGATATCTGAATCTGAAAAGAACTTCGCAAGATTCTGGAACACATAGTTTGCGATATCAGATTTTGTAATCGAACCAGAATCAAAACCATCAGTACACCTTGCTAAGGTTGATTCGAGTGACTCATTAGATTCCTTTGAAATCACGACGCGAAAGACTTCTGACGATGTCGTAGACAATGCTTTGTTTTGATTCTGATTAAGGCCGAGCGCCGACTGAGCTACAACTTTACGGCCTTTACGAATAGAAACGATAGCCTCTTCATTTTCAAAGTTAACTGATCCAGCTTCTTGACCTTCAATGATATCCATAGCCGTGTGCATTTCTTCCTTCTTCTTCTCTTTATTTAAAATACTATTCATATCTATATTCCCTACCACTTACCCACCTCCGAAATTTATCTGCCCCAGACCCAAGACCCCTTCCAATCAACTTGTTGGGTGGGAGGGGTCTTGGGTCGATCAGGGGCAGTCCCCATAAAGTGAGGAGGTGGGTAAGTCTTTGATATTGAATCGAAATCTACTCAATTGGGTGATTTAAAAATTGATCTTCAACTAGCAACTGAATTGCTACTTGTGTTGCTAGTTGGTTGATCGACGATTTCACGAATGGATGTCGCTGATCGACTCAAGTAAATCGCCGCTAAACTTGCATTTTTCAGCCAAGCGTCCATCTCTCCAAAGCCTACGGGTCTTTCCCATGTCGGATAACTTACTTCCTTCATCGCTCGCGAGAGACAATTGAAAATGGCTTGTTGGTTAGAGACAAAGATTACAAGTTCGATAGTTTTCGAATTCGCATAGCTGTTCATGACTTTCTTGTAGCGTTCAAAGTTCTTTTTTGACTGCTCAATTTCAATTGCGATCTTTCGAAATTTCGCCCCCTCATGCAATTCAATTGTCAGATCAGGAAACTTGGCTTCAGCTCCCGCTCTTGTCGTCTTTAGCCAAACCCAATGTTTCTTTTTGAGTTCTGCTTCAGTCGTAAAGCTTTTCAACAGGCCTTGCCGCTGAAGACAAAGTGCAATGCGTGCCGCTTTCTCATCATGATCGAATTGACTCAGGTGAGGTTTCGTCACAGCTTTGATCCCTTGTTTTTCTAACTCTCCGATTGCCCTGCTTCCAAGAACCAGGACACTGGGAAGCATTTTTGAATCATGCTTCTTGAAATACTCATCTTCTAAAAGTGCATTCCATACACGAGAGTTTCGACTGGGCGATCTCGAAGTAAAAAACTCTAACCACAAACTTTTGCTCAAAAAGCCAGTCTTGGCCGCGAACAAGATCTCTTTTTGAGGAATGTGTTTGGAATTCAATCCGCATCCCATCTTGTAGGTTCAGAGATGATGTACTCATAGTGACCTTCGATATATCGATTACCGACCACGCGACCCTCGATCCATCTTGATTCAACTTTCGCTTCACGCAGGGACGGCATAGCTCCCGAAGCTTTTGGTGGAGCCGATGCACGTCCTTTAGCATAAGCCTGAGCCTCTCTGGTTTTGATATCCTCATGAAGCGCAGAGCCTGCGATGAGTCCAGCCATCCCGCCAATTGTGGCACCCACAACCACATTGCGAGTTCTGTATTCTCCATTTTTTCCTGGATCAGCTATTCCACCGATAGCTGCACCACCAGTTGCGCCCATCAAACTCCCAAGACCAGCACTTTTGTTTTGTGTCGCACATCCAGTTGTAAGCATGAGTGCTACTGCATAAATGATTCCGAAATAGACTAGATCAAATTTTTCTTTCCTTTGCATTTTTACCTCCGATAAACTTTGGTGTCTCAGTTTCAGGTAATTCCGCAAGTCCGGCCGAAACCGTCTTCTCAACTTTCAAAAACTTCTCAGGTGGTAGATCATCAAATTTCTTAAACTTAATATTGATGGTGCGACTTCCGACTTCATGCGGAATCACCATCACAGCTTGTCCAACACCAAGTTCACTTTTGAATCGATTCGGATGAACGATGAATTCGTCTACTTCGCGAGCAGAGGCATCGCCGGTGTCTTCCTGTTGCCAAATCCCACGCTTTGTTCTTGATGTGTACTTAACACTTTTGACTGTCCCGATCACTTTCGAGAAATACTCAGCTGATTCAGGATCATTGCCCCTCATGAAGACCTTTAAATTTGCATTCGTTAAAATTGAGTTCGCAATCGCATCCCCCATAGTTTTAATGTCACCCAAAGCTTGATGGGCAAAAACGATCCCAACATTGGCACTTCGAGATTTATTTAAGATCGTGACAAAGCCTGGGTAGAGGTATTCTGAAAAATCATCAAGAAAGACCGAATAGAAGTTATGATTTCTATTTTCCCCACGGTGGCGATTGGCGACTGCACTCTGCAAACACTGTAAGATCATCTTTCCGGATGCTTTACCCAAAAATGGCGAAAGCATCACAGGAAGCTGAAAGTAAATGATCTGATTTTCATTCAAAGCTGTATCGAGATCAATACTCGGCGATACCGAATTGAACAGTGCTGAGGTTCTGCCGAAGGCGAAGTGACTGAGTGCTGCTGTCAAGCCACTTGTTCGTTGAGCGACTTCTGTCAATGGTAGTCCGGCATAGTGCTTTACCCAGTTCTTCAAACTTTGATTTTCTGTTTTCTCGACCAAGGCCTTCAGTTTGCTGGGCGCAGAAATTGCTTCAAACACTTTAAAGAAAGTTGGAGTTTCTTTGCTTTCAGAAAAGATCCTCATGACCTGAGCAAAGATTTCGAATTGAACACTACGATAGTATTCATTTTCAAATTCAAATGAGTTGAAAACTCGCTCTGCAACTTCTTCGGGGCTTCCATTAAGTAGCGGATTGAACTGATGAGATTCTTCGATGCTACTAAGTGAAAACAATCGAAAATCTTTTTGCCGATTGTGTTTCACTGAATAGGACCAGAGTTTGTCCAAAAGACTTCTGTCTGCTTTTCCGTCAATCAGAATCAGCCCACGACCTTGCTCAATATCTTGTATCGCCCAAGGTAAAATCACACTTTCAGTCTTACCGGCATTAGTGGTGCCAATGACTTGCGTGTGCATTGCCCGTTGTCGGGTCTTGATATAGACTTCTTCGCCCTGATCAGTTTCGCCGCAAAAAACTGAATTTTCTGATTGTCCAATGATGGCTACTTCTTTTTCAGCCTGCCGTAGTTTCTCCTCGTGTTTTCGATTGAGCCAGTAAAGCAATGGAGTCAGAAGTACCACAGCACAAAAAATAAAAATGATCTGATTTCTCGGTTCTCGAATCCAGATACTCATAAAGTTATAAGCCTTATTGAGAACCAAAATTAGAAAGAACAGGCCCAATCCCAAGATCAGTGTTTCATCGCTGACCTGACCTTGGTCTTTATTGCCCATAACTTGTACCGGGATCACGAAACGAAAAATTCGCAGTCAAAACAGCAAAGAATTCAGTTCTGTTTGAAATCTCAATCCAGCGTTTTTCTTTCTTTAGATCATTGGCCCAATTTTCAGCCTGATCTTTTGCTGTCTCAGAAACTGCATTCTTCCAACCATTCTCAACACCACCGGGGTTTTCACCCAATGTTCCGCGTTTCATCGAGCCTTCTGCATAAGCCCCAATGAAACGAGTTAGCGTTTGCCCGACGACGTTTTTCATTGTTTCTGAATGAACTCGACCAGAAATTCCAACTTGCCCGTCTGTACCGATACCGATAGCCGAAAGTTGCCTCTCACGACCATCAGGAAATTGCACAGATCTCCAATTTACAGAAGCACGTTCACCCGATTCATCAAAACTCACATCACCAAAAATCTTTGACCCTCTCGGAATCGCAACGGTGTCATCGTGGGCATAATCTTGAGACACGACTCCGATAATGGGCATCGCTTGATTTGCGACAATAGCTCGTTCAACTAAGCGTACAGCAATCCGACTACCCGCTGGAATCTGGGTTCGAGCATCAAGTCCTCCGCGAGCCAGTATCATCGAACTATTTCTCGAATCATCGGTTGTGCTGCCTCCTCCAATAGAAGGCGAAGCATACAAGTGACTCAAATCAGCAGGCGCAGAACGTGAATTTGAGCCTTTTGAAAGCTGATGAATTGTCTCTTGAGTCGGATCACTCGCTACTACGTATGGCTTCTCTCCTGGTTGGGCTTGTTCAGAAAACCCAACGGGAAGATCTCTAGGTGCTGGAATCAGTAAAATTCCAACGATTCCAACGCAAAGTGCAGCGAGCGCACATTTTCCGAGCGAGCCCCAATTTATTTCTCGTCTTGATAAAAAGTATGACTTTTCTTTGAAGGCTAGATTCTTCAACCGATCAATGAGGGTGTTTTGCATCGCTACTTCCATGCGATCCCTTTCGGAATCGTTAGATACGAAGTTTTCTTCCTCCTCAATTCAATTCTTACGTCAGTTTCGCGAGAGACATCTTTTGAAAGAACCTGAACAATCCCTTTAATGGGCCGCCCAGAGTTCAAATCTTGCGAACTCAGCGCTAAACTATGAATAGGCTTTGGCTTTCCATTCTGTGTTAGCCAAATCCATTCAGGTTTGAATTTTTCTCTCAATGAAGATCGAACCTCAAATTCAACAAGCAATGTGCCATCAATCGTTTTTGCAATTCGCTTTGTTTCAAAAGTCAGTGATTCATTTTTCAGAAAGTTCTTATAGCTGCGCCAGCCATCCTTTGGAGTTTTCGGTTTCTCTTTTGGCGATTCCAAATAGACCACATAATCAGCAACCGCCTCAGAAGATGTAACTAGCTGAACATTGAAGCGCCTGTAGTCAGTGTAAATATACAGATTGCTTCGAGCATTCCCGTGCAGTGGTTTAATGGTGATTGCTTGATCGAGATACTCAACTTTGAACGCATTTTGATCGCCAACAACAAGACTGTTGGGACGATCCGGCACTTGAACTATCGTTGCAACCCCAAGCGCTGTTTTAACATGAACGATCTGATCTTTTTTTACTTCGACCGTTCTGACTCTTCCACTTGCAAAAGACTGTTCTCCTAACAAAAGTGAAAATATAAGAATTGTGCTAAGCACACAAACTCCTTGATGTTGATATTTTTTTGAGTTGCTCTAATAATTAGTTCTCAGGGGGAACTTTGATTCATGAAGCATTTCATTCAAATTTAGTAATTTTAGCTGATGGACTAAAGGCATGCGTTACTGGCATTTATTCCAATGCACTAATGGCAAAATCCGAGGCAAATGAAGTTATGTCTGGCAATAGACAAACGCTTGTAGAATTAGCTCGA
The DNA here is from genome assembly GCA_046336915.1 of Bdellovibrionales bacterium. Lineage (GTDB taxonomy): Bacteria > Bdellovibrionota > Bdellovibrionia > Bdellovibrionales > Bdellovibrionaceae. The sequence goes on along the minus strand of JBKDHV010000013.1, from coordinate 8,662 downwards.
CCAATTTCGTACAAATCTAGTCAACGATATGCCGAACTAAACTTAATAATGTATTCAGCTTTTTTTCTGGAGTCGTACATCAATACCTACGACTATGCGGTCAATTCATCTGATCCCAACTATCAGTTTGAAGTCTTCAGCAAATTGCCAACTTCAAAAAAATGGGAAAATCATTTCCCTAATTCTCAAGAATTTTTAAGTGAAATCCGCAACCTATTCGCATTCAGAAATTTTCTAGTCCATTCAAAACCAATACGTCACAAAGACAACAAGAACGAAGTTTTCGTAAAGGGTTCTGGCTGGATTCCCGTTTCGACTGTCTCCACTTTTATTAGCAATGACTTAGGGCTTACTCAGGAAAACTTTCCAGTAGAACAGCTTCGAAAAGTTTGCAGCTTAGTCGGCGAAGCCGTTGATCTCATAGAAGCAAAGTCTCCAGGTTTTAATCGGCACTATAAGTTGAAACCAAATGTTGAAGAGCAATTGATAGCAATCCAACAGGCTAATGAAGACTACCGCAAAATATCAAAAGCACTTCAATCAAATCAAAAATATATGTCCGCAGTAAAGAAATTGAAGCTACCAGAAAACACTTAAAACTCTTTCTCTCCATTAATGTAAACACCCCAAGGATTCTTCGCTACCCTTGGTCCAGACTCGAACCCAAGTTCCAGCTTCAGGTCACCAGCCGCCTTCAAACCTTGGATGCTGGTAATGCGATCACCAGTAATAATGACGATCCCTTTTTTGAGGTCTAGATTGATATCTACGGGATATACACGCTGTGCGACGGATCTCTCCGATGAAAACCGAACTACATTTTGCATCGAACTATCAAAGACTTTCGAAGTCGAAGGCAAAATGAAGGATCTAGCCTGATCAACATTTGCCGCGACTGTTTTTGGAGTCCAGTTGTAGCGGTACTTTAGGTATTCGCGAACAGCTCGCTCGATTTCAACTTTAGGATCAGGCTTTGCTGCCTCTTTGTAGACTGATCCATCAGGTGAAATCGACAGAACGACAGGCGACTTAGTTGTTTGATAAAACAGAAGCATTACCATCACGCCACACAAAACGAGCAGCGAAAAAGTTGAAATCTTCAAAAATTGATTTGAGTGAGAAAGCTCGCCAAGAGCCTTCGGTAATTTTCTAATTTTAAGTTGTAATGATTCGTTCATAGAAATCCTTTTTAATAACGGTACATATCCATTTTACGTTTCTTCTCAGCTTGATAATTCGAATACTTTTTGCCGACATAAGACGATGCTCCCGAATAGGCTGCTTTTCCTCTGGTCGCAATCGACATTCCCTTTGTCGGAACAGCAGCCATTGCAGCTACCGCCTGTTGTCCAAGTCCTGACGACATAGCTTGTGCCCCTTGGCTTGCAAGTGACTTTACAAACAAAGGTGTCGCGAGCATCGCGATTGCAATTATAAAATTCAATACGATAATCGTGACATAAGTTCCCTCTGTTCTATAGACATCACCAAAGGCAAGCGATGCGAGCATGGCACCTAGAATTGCCCAAACAATTTTCCAACAGGCAACTTCGATCATTCCTCGAAACAGATTTGCCGTTACGTTGCTAGTTGCAGAAAACAAATTAAACAACAGCAGAAGCGGAGCTGACACCATGTAGAACACCCAAAAAAAGTGATACATGGCCACCATCAAGTAACGAGCAATATACAAAATCAAAAAACTCAAGAATGACAAAGTTGCCATGACCAAGTCATTGAACCCAAGAAGTATACTTGAGCTGCTTTCAGGATAGCTTTCGCTTTTTTCTTGAGCCATGCGAATTACAGCATCGAGTGTATTCATAGAATCAATTTTCTCTGCAATTCCATCTGCAACGAAAATGATTGCCTGACTAATTTCTGGAAACGCTGCAAGTAAAAGAGTCGAAATCATCGCACGCTTCAGAACATCAATGAACTCGAATGTTCCATTTCCAGCTCGAAGCCAAGTCACAGCTATCGACAAGCAAAAGAACACTGGTAATATCAGGTAGTACATTCGAACAAATTCTTGATGAAGATCACGCATCAGTGAGCCCATTAAATTAAAATCAGGCATGCGCTAGTTTCCCTTCAAATTTTCAAGTTTTGTCTCACTCGGAAGTTGTTTAAAGCCTTGCGATAGACCATCGTATTGCTCTCTGAACTGCGCTGATTGCAATTTCTCACGCCTATTTTGTAAGGCCATATTTTCACCCATCGCTTTCAGCATCATCGAATTTGTTCGGAGCACCTGAGTTGAAACACTAATTAGAACAGCGATACTTTGTGCGGTGAGTTTCGCCGCCCCTTGTGGGTTCACAGTCTGAGAGTGAGCAAATATTCTTTTGCTTTCCTCATCTGCTTCATCAGCAAAGCGAAATAGTGTTCCGTTCATCGCAATACTTTCGGATGCTGACTGGTCCTGGGCCTGCTGCAACCTGAGTTCTGCTGTCTGAGGAATCTGTCCATAAAGTTCATCAATGATTCGGAGCACCTGATCCGCTGTTTCAAGATTTCCGTAAATCCCTGGATTGAACTTCGGGTTAATCATTCTAATAATGGTCAACCCATCCCGAATTCCACGATTGATGTCTCTCATCAATCCAAGTGTGTCACTTCCTGTCGATAGGATTTGCCTCAACTGCACGAGCTGCTGAATTGCGTTCGCCAGAATTTGAGCAAGAACTGCGACATCAGCACCAAATGAAAAGGCTTGGACATTTTTTGGAAATGAAGTCACAAGACACAGAACGCCGATCACAAGAGCCTTCTTTAGCTTATTCACTTAAGCAGCTCCTTTTCTATTTCCCTGGGCAATACCCTTAGGAAATTGTATTGCGGCTCTCTCAATGGCTTGAACCAGATCAAGACCTGATTCCCGAAGCTGTGCAAGATAGGTATTATCTTGAGCATCAGAAGTTGATAGCCAGTATTCAAACGGACTTGGATAAATGCGAACAACTTGCCGGTGATCACCTTCAATCATAAACCCCTCAGAATATTCACCCTTCTTCTGTCCTAAAGAATGAATCAGATTCAGTTCTTGGCTATTGAGCTTAAGAGCATCTCGTAAAACTTCTGAATCTCCACGCTGAAGCATGATGAATTTTGTGGCTGTGTTATTCAGAATCGCAGGACCAATAGGACTCGCTACAATTTCCTCAACACCTTGAGTGATGAATGTGATACCTGAACCTGTTTTTCGTAAAGTACGAGCACAGTATTCCATGAATGATGCAGCCGCATTTGATTTCAAAAGCTCCCAAGCTTCATCGAGTATGATCCGCTTTTTACAAGTTCGATCACCTTCAACTAGATTCAAAACAAAATCTGTCAGAATCAGAATCATCACACTTTGAAGATCGGGATAGGCTGAGAGCCCTTTCAAATCAAAAGTACATATATTGGCATCAGTGCGAAGACTTCCAGCTCCATCAAGAAGTCGCCCGTAAGGACGCTCACCAGTCCATAAGAAGAGCATTTTCGAAATGCCCTTCATAGATTCTTCTTGAAAAGTCGAAAGGTACCGTGCGAGGTCACTTAGCGTTGGCACCTCACCCTTATCCCTTCGACTTTTGTAAAGCTCGATGATTGCGCGCTCAAGAAGCGCACGATCTAATTTTGGAAGTTTTGCTTTCTCATCTTCACTGACCATGCTTTCGATACACGCAAGGAGAGACTTAATTTTTTGGTTACTTGGCTCTTCAGTTGGGTTTTGTATATCAAAAGGATTGATTCGATATTGATCTGATAAATTGATCTCAAGATATTGACCACCAAGTGATTCAGTAAGCTTTTTATATGAACCTCCAATGTCGATGATGAACACCCGAAGTCCTCGTGCAAGCTCCTGCAATAGAATGCAGTTATTCAAAAAGCTCTTCCCTGCCCCTGAAGAGCCAGTCACCAGAGAGTTGTAGTTTGGAAGTCCTGGATCAAAAGCATTGAAGCTAACAAGACCGTTCAGGCGGTTACGAAACAAAACCACTGGGTCACGATCTCCTTCTCGAGGGCCATACACAGGTAGAAAGTCAGCTAAATTGTTAGTTTTCATCTTTCGCGCACGTTCAAGTGAAATCGGTGCCGCCGGCAAATTACCTTTGAGAACCTTCCAAGCTCCAACACTTTCTTCTAATCCCTCAGCACCTTGGAGAGTTCGAAATCGAGACAAAACTTCGCGAACATTTCGGTTCAGGATTTTTGCACCCTCAGAAGTAGCTGGAGCTTTTAAGACGACACTTAGTTGTGTTGCATAAATACGCTGGCCCGTATTTAACAGCTCGCGAATCAACTCCTCAGTAGAAGAGAGCTTCGTTTCACTTTCTAGATCACTGGCCTTATTGCCACTCGTAACAGCCATCGAGTGTGCCATCTTCCGTTTCTGTTGAAGCTTTGCCATCTCGTCGGCCTGCGGAGGCACTTCAAGAGACAGAATCAAATCGTAATGAAAAGGAAGCCTCAGGAAATCACCGACCATTCCTGAGTAGGTAATCTCAGGCAAGGTTTTGAGCGTCACTACACGGTGGAAAAAACCATCGAGCGTGAATTGATCAAATCCCAGAACAAGATCTCCGAACACCATTTGCTCGCGTGGTGACTGAGCAGCAAGCCAATCAACCTCGTCAAGTACATCCTTTTCCAAATCTAGTTCATCAAATGTTTTGATTTTAGGTGCAGGTTCTCCAAGGGATCGCTTAGGATTTAAAAACCGATATACGTTTTGAATCAACTCATCACGCTTTAGCTCTCGGCAAGACAGTCCTAAAGACTCGAAGCTAGAAACAAGAGTTTCTATGTTCTGCCCAAGAAACTCCAATGTTTCTTCATAAGCTTGTGCAGATTTCTCGGAAAACAATTCTTTCTTTTTAAAGATGCTAACTGAGTTTCTCTGGACTGCTGGCACTCTAACATAAATGAAAAGCTCCGGCCGATAGAGCTCTCCTTCCTCCATAACTTCCCTCAATTTATTCTCACGGAACTCGGCAATGGTTTTTACCAAGGGATGAATGTTTGCAGTTTTTCCACCTGAATGGGCCGCTAACATATCTGAGTAGTCCGAACCCACAGCAAGTGCAAACTGCAAGCTTGTTCCTTCAGATACTGAGTTCAATGCAGAGCGGAGTCCTATGGTAAGATGATTAGTTTTACTTTCATCAAAGCACTCAATATCGATGAGACTGACCTTTAAGCCGCCGACAATCGAGCCATCATATAAGATGGTATGTGCTAAAGGACCGTCAATAAAATCCCAGTATGGAAGTTCTTCTGCTAGCACAGCGTCTTTAGCTAGTTTATTCATTAGGTTGATCCTTCCTAAAATAGTGACGATAGATTTTGTCGTTTCGACCTGCAGCAAAGTAGGCTGGTCGCACATAGTGCTCAATTAGATGTTGCAAATAGTTGTCAGGACGTCCGCGCTTTGCAAAGAAAAGGAACAACGCCAAAGATAGCGTTGTTCCCCAAACCATCAGGTAGCGGACGTTCGTTGCTCCAAAGACAAGATTCGTGACCGCAAGGTTCATGAAAATCAAAAGTAAGTCAGAAAGCTCGTATCCAAAAAGTTTCGACTTCATTTCAAGGGCTCGTGGCACGCGACTTGTTAGCAGTTCATTGTCCACCAAAAACTCCTAACGAACTGTCTGTGCAATAAAGTCCACAATCGCCTGCGCACCAAATCCGAACATACAACCAAGAACCGCGTACACAATGTGTTGCTTCGCATTTGGATTTCCTGTGAAAAACGAGATTGCTGCAATTGCAATTCCGATCACAGACAGCAGAGGAAGAATAACTCCAGTAAGTTTTGTCTTTATTCCGATGAGACTTGATTCAAGACTTGCATGTGCAAAGTCTGGAACAAACATCATCAAGCCCATCACACAAAGTAGTAGGAAAAAATAATTCATTGGTTTCATTTTAAATCCTTTTTTAATTTTAAGAACCTGTTCGAGCCCGCAGAGCAATCTATGCTGCATTTTCATAGCTCTCTGGCTCAGGCAGATCATTGGTGTGAGCTGATACCTCTGGGTGAATGCTGACGTAAATCGGCTTGTTCAGCAGATCGAATTCCAACTCGATGAATCCTTGCAATGAATCAACAGTTCCATTTCCGACAATGTTCCAAAAATATTTGTTTTTGGCGTTTGAGCTTCTGTTCGGCTCTCGTGTCATTACCAAATATTTTGAGGGATCTGTCTTGTGTGGAAGAATGAAATACCTTTCCCAAGAAAAAGTCCAAAGTCGTAGACTGAAAATGCTTTGACCTTCTTTTAGATAGGCCATACCCACACTTTTGTTCTTTTTAATTTTTCCGCTCGCATCCTTGGTTCCTTGAATGACCTGGAAGCGGAAGTATTGATTAGACTCATTGCCATTTTTGTTAATAGTGTTCGCTTGCTTTTCCATTAGAAAAACCTCTCTTCATTTAATTAATTGTTTAAATAATTACGCAGCCGCCGGCTGCTTGCTCATTTGATTCTTCAAAAAGCCATGTCGAAGTTGTTGGATTGAGTTTTCAATTAACAAGTCCGTTTGCTTCCATGTACGCCCAAGAATTTTAGCGATATCTTCGATCAGTAGCTGTTCCCAAAATCTGAAGTAAACAGCTAAAATCGCCTCATCACTTAAAGTCGGCATCAGCTCGTAAAGAAGCAAAATATCTTTTTCGCTCTCAAATTTTCTTACTGGTAATTGATTGGCAGCTTTCTTCATAATTTCTGATTTCACTCATGCCCCCGTATTTTCTTAGGCTTGTGATCACGAAACTCGAGTCGCTGCCAATCTTCAACTGTATGCTCGCTTCCTTTAGCTAGCTTCTGCCATAAGGCTTTTAGCCAGCAAAAGACTCTCTGCATCCGTTCCCCCTTTTATATGAGAAGAATTTTCTCCTCTCACATATGGGTGGCGCATCCCTTCGACGATCAATTCTTTGATTTTACTGAGAGCTCTAGATTTCAATCTATGAACAGAGCCGTGGCTAATCGACAAGTGCTGAGCAACGTAGCGCTCACTTCTTCCTTCCCAAAAGATCATCTCTAGGACTCGACGCTGCTTGGTTGTAAGCTTTTGCAAAAAACCCGCAACGTAGCCTCTTAAGTCATGTTCAGCGCAGTTTTCAGAAAAGCTAAAAACACTTTCAACCATTTCTTCACAGAGCTTATCGTAAAGATAAGGAGCAGCTAAAGTTTCGCTAGTTCGATCTTCGTAAAAATCAAGCCATTGCAGATACTTTTCCCAGGTAACTGCATCCCAATGCGGTGTCAGGTTTTTAAGAATATCATCAGGTGTTGGCTTACCATTGGGCATCAGCCATGGCGCCTCTGATTTTACATTTGATGTTAGCCCATTTGTTTGGACTTGCGTTTTGATTGATTCCATTTGGAACCTCTTTCGGAAGTTGCGCTTATCGATCTTTCAATTCGACTTATTTGCCAACCTCACGGGAGTGCATCCATTTCGTATGGTCGTACCTCTCCCAAAATTTTAGTTGCCGCCCTTTGTATCGGGTAAGGCTTAAAAACAATTACTCTACGTCTTGTACCACGGTCTTTTTGATTTCAATTCTGGGGCTCCACTTACCTTTATGGAAATGGACCGTCAGACTTCCAAACTCAATCCCGAGTACTTCAGCCAAACTATCTAGCGCTTTTGAAAGCAGTAGATTCTTAGCATCCCGCGTCTTATCTTTCTCATAATTAGCTGTTTTAGCGAATATACTTTGTTTCATGCTATTACCTCCTTTATAGCTTATTTGGTGCGACTTCCAAGGCATATACGGGTTATCAAATGACTTCGTCAATTCTTTTTTGTTGACTGTAATTCGCTGATTTAGCTATTACTTCTCGCATGCAGAGTGATCCAAAGTTTATTTCAGATCGAATTCGTTCTTTGCGCATCGCAAGGAATATGAAGCAAGCCGAGCTTGATGAAAAGACCGGACTGCCTCGCTCTTCGATTTCAAAAATTGAAAATGGAAAACGCGAAGCTACCGCTAGCGAGCTCGTTCGCATCGCTCAAGCACTCAGCGTGACTCTTGATATGCTTGTCACCGACGGCGACTCATTTGTTTATCAAGAGGAAATGAAAGTCATCGAAGCATTAAGGGAGATACCTTTTGATGACTACCGCAGAATTTTACACACCCTAGAGGCTCAAGTTTATTTTACATCTAAAGACTCAACACCGATTCGCAAAAAGTATCTGGAAGAATTAGTAGGCTCTCTTACGCAGCTTTCCCAAGGGGATCACAGGCCGCGCAGTCATTTTGCAGAGAACAAAAGAGTTTTAAGAAAAGAATAACTAAGAAATGGGGGTATCATGGAATTAGAAAGAAATAGAGGCCGCATGGGGGCACGCGAAGCTAATGAAAAGCGAAGCGTGAAAGCAGAAGTCTCAAAAACGAGTCTTGATTCTAAGAAATCAGAATCTTTGAAAACCAGTCCGGCAGAAGTGCCGAGTATCCGACTTTCGCCCGAACAAATCGAAGAGATTCATGTCGATGAGTACACACTCACACTTTTCTACGCGACTCGCGTACAACCGATGTCATTAGTTGATATTAAAAAACAATTTGCTGAGCCAGTGCCGAAAAAAGCACAATCTGTCATGGAGAGATTCATTAAAGTCGGCTTGGTTCACATCACGCCAGAGGGAATGTACT
>JBKDHV010000012.1:0-48093 GCA_046336915.1 Bdellovibrionales bacterium | reverse complement strand
TGACAAAGCCAACTTTAAAAAACAAGTGACTCGATCAATGAAGTCACTTCAGAAAAACAAAAATAAAGTGCGCTCATTTTTTCAAAAGCCAAGCCTTAAATACGCCGCCTAATGTTGGTTATCCAACGAACTTATTAATAGATGCAGGGCTGAGATAGTACTGGTCGGTCTCTCGTGCCCGTCGCCATTCTTCAATTTCCCGTTGCAAAAGATCGCGAGCGGACTGAAATGCTGCGCGAGGGGTGGGGCCAAAGCCTTCGGCAACAAAGTCACTTAAAGAAGAGCGACTGTGAAAACGGAAGCACCAGAGCCCATTCTGCTCAAGGAAGGTTTCATGAACACGGCTATCGCTGGGAAGCAAGGAGACCAGCTCCTCAAGCTCTTGCGAACGGAGATGGGCGATTTCTTCTTCCGCAGAAGGAAGTGGTAAAGTTGCTGTTGCACTTTCAATGGGAAATTCAGGTCCGTCAGGGGATGGAGCCCACTCGAAGTTGACATGATGGGATCGCTGCTCAAATCGATCGGCTCGGCGCAAATATCGGTTCGCCAAACGAAAACCCATAATGCCTAGAAACGCGACCAGGATTGGAAACAGAACAAGGAAGCCAAAAGCTAAAGCAAAGGGTAAAAAGAAAGCTCCTCCAAGTCCCATCAGAAGCGCGAAAGTTAGCAATGATGCTATTAGCACTCGATCTCTTGTCATATCACTCTCCCTCTAGTTGCCGTAACCCTCACCTATCACTTATTTCTGTCCCCGTTTTATTCTCCACCCGTTCTGCACAATGTAATTGTGCCAGATAAAAGAACTTAATCTTTTCTATTCCCTATTGAGAAATCTTGATGAAATTGTGAGTTTCTACAAATAGTAATTAGAGAACTAAAAATTTCTTATCCTGAAATATGAAAATAAGAACACATTCGGATCCGCTCTCGGAATTCAACCAATTCTGCTAGATCTCATCATCCAACGAGCCAAGTGTGAGACCTTGATGAATCAAGTGTTCATAAAGCTGGACGTCTTCCTGCCGATCCAGATCCAGAGAGTCTTCCGCCATGTCTTCCCGAATCTTGACCTTTTTGAGTTGAAGAGTTCGATGCCGAAGCGGAATCGCCCAAATCTCGAAAGTTTCCCAAAGATGCTTCCTCAAATAGGCCTTCAAGGATTGTGGAACCTGAAGCTGGTAGATCTGAGAACCAACACTGAAACCAAAATGATCGGCCGACGGCTCTTCACTTCCCGCTGGCAGCAAGACGCCCACCATGCGGGTCGCGGGATGTAACGACGTCTTCTTTGAGCGTCGATTTGATTCGGGATCTGTTGCCTGCAGCCTCATAAAGCCCCCATCGCTAAGAAAGATGGACGAGTGCAAGTGATGTCTCATGAGATTTTAGTTTAAGGACAAGAATTTCCAAACTCAAGAAAAGTCGCCAATCAACCCTTCTTGCTCTCGAAATACTGCCAGCGAGCATAGAGCTGCTCAATCTTGGCGCTGAGAGTTTGATATTCTTGAGTGAGCTGGACTAACTTTGTGGAGTCCGAAACTGTCTCGGGCTTTTCGAGCTCGAGTTGAAGACTTGCAAGCTGAGTTTCCGCGTCGAGGATAACGCCTTCAATCTGGTCGTACTCTCGTTGCTCAAGATAACTGAGTTTTCGCGGTCGTGTCTCGGGGGATGTAGGTGATTTGGACACAGCCGATTCTGAATCCTGGGATTTTCGAGCAGTGGAAGTGACCGAACCCGCGGCCTTCAACTTCCAGTCTTGCCACTGCAGAAAACTTTGAAACTTCACAAGTTGTCCGACAGACTCCCGCTCTTCCGGGAAGTAGAGAATCTCATCACAGACCTCATCCAGGAAGGCCCGGTCGTGACTTACAAGGACCATCGCGCCGTCAAATTCCACGAGAGCTTTACGGAGTGACTCTAACGTATCAAAATCCAGATCATTCGTCGGCTCATCAAGCACCATCAGCTGCGCTTCTTGAGTCATCATCATGGCCATCACAAGTCGGTTCTGCTCGCCGCCCGACAGCTCTTTCACTTTAAGATCGTGTTGGTCACGGCGAAATTGAAAGCGATCCAAATAGCTTTTCGCAAAGATGGGTTGACCCCGCACATGAACATAATCTCCTTCTGGACAAACAGAACGAAGCAAGGTCTTTTCAGGATTCAGATGGGATCGGTGCTGCTCAAAATAACTGACCTTGAGATCCTCATAGCGTCGAATCTTTCCCGCGGAGATTTCAAGCCCCTGAGTTTGAATTCTTAACAGGGCTTGAATCAGACTGGATTTCCCAGAGCCGTTCCGCCCCAACAGTCCCAATCGCGTGCGACGATGCAACATCAAGTTCAGTCCCTTCACCAAAACCTGATCTCCTCGCGACAGTGTGACGTTCTCCAGTTCTACAAGTTTTTGCGGAGATCGCGATGAAGATTTCAGTTCAATCTCGAGATCTCGATTGCGGTTCAAGGATTTTAGCGTTTCCACTTCCGTCGACAGTTCAGCCGCCGCCTGTTGCCGAGCCGATTGTTTCGTCTGTCGCGCAATCGCTCCCCGGCGAAGCCAGGCGGTTTCTCGTCGAAGATCGTTCTCGCGACGCTGCTGATGCACGCGCTGGGTTCGCGCTGTTTCGTCTTTTAACTCCAAATACTCGGCGTAACCGCCCCGGCTTCGGATGTAACCCTCACGGTATTGAGGATTCAGCTCGAGGATCTCGCTGACCACATTCTGCAGAAAAAGACGATCGTGGGAGATCAAAAGAAGCGTCATCCCCGTTCGGCTTTTCAAAAAGTCTTCGACCCACATGATGCTCTCAATGTCCAAATGATTCGTGGGCTCATCCATCAGCAGAACCTGAGGCTCATTCAAAATCGCGCGGACGATTTGGGCTTTCTTCCGTGTCCCGCCCGACAGATCGTTGAACTTTTGAGAAAGATCGAGGCCGGTCACATTCAATCGTGAGAATGATTCCCACATCAGGGCCGCCGTTCGTGGATCCTCAATTCGAACCCGACTTCCTTCGAAAAGAAAGTCCTCAAGTGAGATCTCAGGCCGTGGATTTGGACTCTGTTCGACGTATTCAACGTGAACCCGTTTCGACCAGACCACGTGTCCACGATCCAGATTGTCCCGACCTGCTAGAATCTTAAGGAGGGTTGATTTTCCGGAACCATTGGGACCAACAAGCCCCACCCGGGCGCCTTCATCCAGTCCGAACGAAAGCGCTTGAAAGAGGGTCCTCGCTCCCAAAGATTTTTCAGCATCCGAAACGCTTAAAATCACCGACACGGGATAAGACCCTCAAGAGTTTTAACGGCTACGTTTTTTGAAACCTGCTGAAAAGCGTGAAGATCCACCGCGAGAAGGTCGCCCTCCTCCGCCGGATTTGTCACGACTTTTTCCGAAGCGACGGCCACCACGAGCGTCCATCGACTTTTCCGAGCGGAAACGTCTTTCTTTCGAAGCGTTCTTCGGGCGCATCTCGAAATCTTGAAGGACGTAACTTTGATTATCCAACATTTCAGGGCGCAATCGCGATCCCAAAAAGGCCGCCATCCAATCCGCTGTACTCATCAGTCGAGTGTCTGTTTCCAAAAGGGCCTGTTCGCAAAGTTCGCGAAGCTTCTGGAAAACTTCGGTTTCAGGATTGGCGCGCGCCACCTGAGCCAACTGATCTTTCACTTGTTTTTCCAACCACTGCTCGGGCTTCACAAGCTCAAAGGGCGCCAGCTTCAGACCGGTCTCGCGTTGCAAACGATTCAAACGAGAAAAATCAGAAGGATCCAACAGGCTTACGACAAGTCCTTCTTTTCCATTTCGTCCCGTTCGACCCGAACGATGAATGTAGGACTCGATCTCACGTGGCAGCGAGTAGTGAACAACATGTTTCAGGTTGTTCACGTCAAGGCCGCGGGCCGCAACATCGGTCGCGATCAGGACTTGGAAACGCTCTTCCTTTAGAAGCTTCAAGACACGCTCTCGGTCTTTTTGAACCTTGTCTCCGTGCAAGCTCATGCAAGAAATTTTATGTTGCAAAAGCATCTGCTCAATTTCGCTCACTTCACGCTTGGTCTCGCAAAAAATGATTCCGTAGAAATCATCAATGGTTTTTAGAATCTGCAAAAGAGCCTTTTGCTTCGCACCCGACTTCACAGCCAAATACTTATGCTCAAGAGTCGACGAGACTCCCTGATTGGCCCGAATCTGTTCGATGATTTTGGGTTCGGTCAAATAACGATTCAAGAGTCTCTTGATTCCAGGCCCCATCGTGGCCGAAAACAACCACGTCTGGCAGGACGCACGGGCGCGATCTTCCTCTTCCACATCGTGAGGGTGAGTCGCCTCGAGAATCATTTGAAGATCTTCTTCAAATCCCATCGAGAGCATACGATCCGCTTCATCCAAAACCAGAACCTGGATCTGAGAAAGATCCAAAGACTTCTGGTTCAACAGATCGACAAGACGGCCGGGAGTTGCAATGATGATATGCGGACGACGTCGCAGTTTATCCCGCTGATCGGTATAGCTTTGTCCACCATAGATGGTCATCGCCCGAAGCCCAACAGAACCCAAAAGGGGTCGCAGGGTCTCTTCAATTTGAGCCGCAAGCTCGCGAGTCGGCGAAAGCACGAGGGCCTGCACTCGATCGCTCTTGGGGTTGAGTTTTTCAGCCAGAGGAATTCCAAAGGCCGCTGTTTTTCCCGAACCCGTTTGGGCAAGGGCCACAAGGTCTTTGCGCTGTTCGCGAAGTAAGTACGGAATAACTTCAGATTGAATTGGCGTGGGCTCATGATAGCCCTTTTCGGTCAAAGCCGAAAGAAGAGGCGCCGGAAGATTAAAACTTTTAAAATGCTGCTGCACGGTTTCCATGGGATCCTTTTTGAGTTCACGGGCCTTCATAAGGAAGGCGCTTTTAGGGCCCTAAGATAACCGAGATTCCAAAGATCTTGGGAAAAAACTCGAGAAGGCCTGAAATGACTATAAGTTTTATAATCCCAAGGCTTTCTCTGATTTCAACGATGGGTTTGGAGGGCCCCCGGAAGGTGTTTAAAAACCTCCCAGGGCGATTTGGCGGTATTTTAGCCCTTAAGGCTTCAAAGGCAGGGGATCCTCACGTTTCCCGAAGTCCGGGCGGTAGATCATCATCTGTTCGTCATGCAGGGCGCGAGAGTCGAGTAAGTTCCCAGGAAAGAAGATCACTAAAGCTTGGCGGCCCGCCCCCTTCACACCCTCAAAGGCGCGTGTTTCGCGTCCTTTCAGCGTAAGACTTTGTAAACCCATCCAGGCCTGATCCTCTTCTTCCAGCGAAACTTTTCGCCATCGAGAGGGTTCACCCAGATAATCATCCATTTCGGAGTTTCGGGTCTCGAGCGCTGTCGACACCACTTGAACCGCGGGACGCGCGCCTACAGAAGCTCGTAGACTCTTCAGCGGGATTCGAAGCATCGCCACACTCTTCAGATTCGAAGCCAAGGCCTCGTTCTGATGGAGGATCGCCGATTTCAAGTCCAAGACGACTTCTTTTTGACTGACTTTGGAATCCTCTTCAGCCCTTTTGCGAAGGGCCCGGGCTTTTGGGTAATCTAACAGAGTGCTCGCGACCTCAAGACCTGACAGGCCTGGGATCCGCTCTTTCACTGTGAGCGCGAGCTCCGCTTCAGGTTTCTGGTCTTGGTCCGCATCAAAAAGCAGACTGACTTCACACAGCGCCCACGTGCTGATGCGATTGAAGAACTTCACACCCACTTCTAGATTTTGGCCATTCAAACGATAGCCCACAGCTCGAAGATCGCATTCTCGACTTGCGAAAGGCTTTGCGGGCACGACCTTTCGAGAATCAAGACCCAGCAGATTAAACGCCCAGGCCTCACCGGCTTGCTCACTCTTGTTTTCAAGATGAATTTTGTAAGTGGCGCCTTCAAGCTCGAGCTTGGACTCGGCCCCTAATTCCACTTGGCTTAACTTTACGTCGGCCACTTTCTGCACAACCATCAGGAAGGGAATCCGCTGAACCCGAGTTTCTGAGCTTCTTAAGACGATCCAACCTGTGATCTCTTCTTCAAGACCCGCCACTTGAGACGCCTGCACAGTCAAGTTCAGCTTGAGCTCAGCCGTGGCCAACGGTTTCAACGCAACCTCAACGGGCGCAAGAGTGACGGCCGGCGATGAGCTTTCCAGACTGACTTTGAGAGAGATTTCGTCATCCCACAAAGACTTCAACTGCAGACTGCGCGAGAGAGTTTTTCTTCTTTCGACAGACTGTAGACCTAAAGAAAGGCCCACAGGATTAGAAACAAACTGAGCTCCTAAAGCTTGGCGAATCGAGGCAAGACCCGCCCCTTGACGGGCCACAGTTTCCAGCTGACCCGTCGGAGTCTTCAAGGGTTTTGCCGTGCTCATCACAAGCGATTTCAGATCCCGTGATGATAGACGCGGATACTTCTGCTTGAACAGAGCCATCACGCCCGCGATGTGGGGACCCGACATCGAAGTTCCGGACATCTGCATCGCTTTTGTGCCTTCGCCCATCGAAGCGGAAATAATGTTTTGACCGGGCGCTATGATCTCGGGCTTCAGCAAAAGATCCATCGAGCGCGGACCGCGAGACGAAAAATCAGTCACTTGATCGATCAGCTCTCGTCTTTCGATCTGCTTCTGAGTATTGAATACAGCTCGGACCGCGCCATTTTCCATTTGCGCTTTCAGTTTATTCGCGACCTCGAGCGAGATCATGATGGCGGGAATTCCGAGGGGCTGACTTCCTCCCATGGTAAAAGGGGGCGCCGGCTCGTTTTGTGCGATGATCGCACCGATGGCTCCGGCTTGGGCCGCTCGGGCAATTTTGTCTTGGAAAGGAACTCCACCGCCGCGATCCATGAGCGCCACTTTGCCCTTGATCAGCACCGCCTCTTCTTCTGAAAAAGGCTCGGCGGCTAGGCCGGCATACACAAGCTCACCTTGCACATCGCCTGCTTCTGCAATCGGTTTGGAAGTTTGGCCCTCAAGAGCTTCGACAAAAATCGGCTCCAGACCTTCGGCATAGAAACCAACCGCTCGAAAACGCCAGTTGTGATCCGAACTATCAATCAAAGCCGCCACACTAAACGCCTCATCCGAGGTGCTTGGGGAGCTGACGATGAAGGGAATATTATCGGAATTTCCAGCCGAGGCGACGACCACAGTTCCCGAGTGTGAAAGCTGAGTCACCGCTTTATTGTAGAGCTCATAGGGAGTTCCGTGAGATCCCCCCAAGGACAAGTTCACCACATGGAGCTTATCATCCAAAACGCCATCTTGGTTCGGATCCACCGACCATTCAAGAGCCGCGATCACCACTTCGTCTGTGGTGCTTCCAGTCCCGAAGACCTTGATTGCATAAAGCAAAGCCTCGGGTGCGACGCCATCATAGGAATTCACGCCATCTCCAAGACCGGCGATGGTCCCAGCCACGTGAGTGCCGTGTCCACCTTCATCCATCGGATTCACATCAGGCTTCGGAAGCCAAAGGTCGGGATTCAGCGAGCCGATATCGTACTTTTCTCCAACAAGGTCGATTCCGCCGACCACTTTTTGATTCGGAAAATGCGGGCTTGGTTTGGCTAATTCAACTGCTTCGTAGTCCTCAACTCGACCGCCCCCCCCCAGCATGCTGTGGGTATAATCAATCCCAGTATCGATCACGCCGACGCGAATCTTTTGCCCGCGAAGACCCTGATCGTAAGCCGCCTGGGCTTCAAGATGAGTCACCGAAGTTCGATCGGGATTGAAGCCCTTCGACATTCGAGGCGCCAATTGCAGCGGACGTCGCAGGTTTTTTCCAGGGTTAGAAAAAGTGGAGCGCGGCTGAACGGATTTAACACCTTGAATTTTTTTAATCTGATCTTCAATTTTTGTGGGAGCCACCACTGAGATGCCGTTCAAAACATACTTGTAACGAAAGAGAACTTGAACTTCAGAAGAAAGGGCCTGAAGCGACTGGAGAACTTGGCTCTGATCTTTCTGAAGGTTTTGATCCTGCTCGTTCGAAACTTCAAGGACACCAGCAGGATTCAACTGGGCCGAAGACAACAAAGGCTCACCGGCAAGCTCGATCAAATAAACCCGCTGCTCGGGTTTGAGGACCTCGCGATCGGCCATCAGACCGTCGCCGATCAATTGAGTTTTGAATTCGGGACTCTTCTGACAGCCAACGGCCACCAAAGCCGTTAACAGGAGAGTCGCTTTGAATTTAGGAAGAAGTTTTGGACTGACTGTCCCACCCATGAAATCCCCCTCAGGATCCTTTTGACACCGAAAACCGAGTTTTCTCGTCCCCCCGCCTGGTCTTTCAAAATGAAAGCCAAGTCCACCAAGTTCGAGGGGTGAGGTCTTCTATCGACCAACCCAAATCGTAAGATTGGAGTATCGACCCGAACGCACAGTGACCCAAGAAGGTCGGCAACTTAGCGTCGATAAATCGAAGGACAGAGTCTCGACAACTTCTTCCGTTCCGGTGTCATCCCAACCTGAATCAACAAGTCGAGCCGCGATTTCTTGAACACCCTCGCGAGTTTGGCAGGAATCCCACTCCAAAGAGTAGACATGAGGTTTCAGGCCGCCCTGGCGAACCACGGTCACATGGAGAGTTTGAGTGGACTCGTCATAGTGAGCGGACTGCAATGTGGTGGCAGTTGCCGCCAAGCCCGTTAGCAAAACCATCGAAGCGACGAGAAGGGAAAAGAGTCTCATAAGGACCTCCGTTTACAACTGCTTGTGGTAGCACTGATCAGAAGGCCGGCCAAGCGCCTTTTTGTTCCTCCCGGGCGCAACCGTCTAGGACGGACTTTAGGGGACCCTCACTTCCGAAAAGAAAAGATTTCAAGGGGATAGAGTTCCTACGCCCCGGGTTTGGTGACCGCAAGGAGGGCCGCTGTCAGAACCAGAGCAAGCCCCAGGACGTACCAAAGGGGGGCTTGGGCTTGGCGTCGCTTGATCAGCGCAATGAGCGCTCCAACGCAAACCCAAACCGCGATCTTCAGAAGCACCCAAAGAGGGAGCCCACGAACAAGCCCTAAACGAGCGGCCAGGCCAAAACCACTGACCAGCATGAAGACCAAACCCACCCCGTGGGTGATCATCCAGAGCTTACGCAAGGGGGGCCGAGGTTCCGAGCGGTTCCAGACTACAGCCAAATAGCCAAATAGACCTGAAAGGGTCAGAAACAATCCCAAAAAATGCAACACTTTGTAGAACTCGTAGGGCATCTGAGAACTCCTTAATTAGATTCGATAAAAGCTTCATGAAGTCTTTGAATCGCGGTGGCGCCGTAGGATTCGTCGACCAGAAAACAAAAGTTATGGCGGCTCGCTCCGTGGCAGGTCATTCGAACATTAATTCCCTCCAGAGCCGAAAAGATCCTCTGAGCCAAGCCTGGCGTGTGATTGATGTTATTCCCGATCAAGGAAACTAAGGACAGACGGCTTTCAACTTGAACCTCGGCGAACTGAGAGAGCTCCTCGATCAACTTCTTGTTCAGAAGGGTCGAGTCATCCAGAGTCATCGCCACTGAAATTTCGCTCGTCGTGATCGCATCGATGGAAACTCGATGATCGTTGAAGACCTTAAAAATTCGAAACAAGAATCCGTGAGAATGCAGCATCTCAGGCGTCGAAAGAGTCACAAGCACTTGGTTTTTGCGAAGTGCGAGCGCGCGAACGAGAGGATAGCGCTCGACATCCTTTCGAACCCAAGTTCCACGCTGTTGCGCCTCGAAGCTTGAGCCGACAAAAACGGGAATATTCTTTTTCATGGCTGGCGCCAGAGTGGCGGGATGTAAAACTTTGGCTCCAAAAGTGGCGAGCTCCGAAGCTTCTTGAAACGAAATTTCGGCAAGCGAAGTGGCCTTGGAATGCAGACGTGGATCGGTGGTGGCAATGCCCGGAACGTCGGTCCAAATTTCAAGGACGTCTGCATTCACACCATAGGCGAACAGCGCCGCCGAGTAATCGCTGCCTCCGCGCCCCAAAGTGGTGGTTTGCCCCTCGGACGTGCTGCCGATAAAACCTTGCGTGACATACACGCGTTCGCGAGAAAGAGAAAGACCCTGCTCACACTTCTGGCTTAGCGCCTGAAGATCCGGGCGAGCCTTGCCGAACTGATCATCAGTCTTCAAGAATTCACGGGCGTCCAACCACAAGACCTCTTGCGAAGCGCTATGATCCTTTTTGATGATCTTCATCGCTTGAACGAACAGAACCGACGACATTCTCTCTCCTAAGCTCACGAGCGTGTCCAGCGCACGGGCGGAACCGTCTCGGAGGAGAAAAATCCCTTTGGCTAGAGATTCCATTTCAACGAACAGTCCCTGCAGCTGATCGCGTGCCGGGCCGTCAAGTTTGAGGTCCTCAGCCATCTTCAGATGACGAGAACGCAGGTTCTGAAGAAGAGTTTCCGCCTCGTCCCAGGCGCCCAGTTCAGCCTTGCGGCCAAGCTCCAAGAGCTGGTTGGTCACGCCAGAGGCTGCGGACACGACGACTAAACTGGATTTCTGCTGATGGGCGACTTGGGCGCTGCGAAGTTGGCAAGTCGCATCGGCCATTGAGGTTCCACCAAACTTTGAAACGATCTTCTGAAACATAGGCCCCAAGACCTACCCCGTTTTTCAGGCTTTGACAATGCGATCACGCTTGTTTTCAGCTGCCGGCTACGAAAGCCACGAACTGAGCTCTTCCCAACGAAAGTACTTCTTTTCTAGTTCGGTTTGGAGTTCTCGCTGTTGCTGCAGCAGCTGCATCACTTCATTCTTTTGAGCGTAGGTGTCGGGGTTCGAGAGCTGGCGCTGAATCTCACTTTGACGTCCTTCAAGATCCTCGATTTGAGACTCAATCTGCTGGAGTTCCCGTTGCCAGCTCGCCCTTTGATTTTTGGAAGCGGTGGGGCGGTTGGCCTGCGTGGCGGGCTCCTCACTCCCCTTTGAGGCCTTGACGCCGCCGGCCGCCCCCGAGCTTTTACTCTCAAGACCGGACTGGGAGAGCAGACCTCGGGCTTCTAGAATCTTTCGCTCCAAATAATCCTCGTAACTTGAAGTCAGGGGAACAACCTCCGAACCCTCAGGCGAAGGCATAATTTCAAGGACCCCGTCCACGAGGGGGGCCACAAAATCTCGATCGTGGGAAACCAAACAAAGAGTCCCGGTATAGTCCTCGAGGGCTTGCAAAAGAACGCCTCGAGATTCCACATCCAAGTGATTGGTGGGCTCATCCAGAAGCAAAAAGTTCGAAGGGGTCAACAGGAGTTTCGCAAGTGCAACGCGCGCCTTTTCACCGCCCGATAAGACTCCACAACGCTTTTGCACGTCGTCGCCTGTGAAAAGAAAAGCCCCAGCCACAGCCCGAAGCCGAGCAAGCGGCCAATCGGGGGCTGTCAGTTCCAGTTCCTGAAGAATGGTGTTTTTCAAGTTCAAGGTTTCCGCCTGCATCTGCGAATAGTATCCAAGCTTCACTTCATGACCCAGTCGAACCTGACCGCTCGAGGGCTCCAGTTGCTGAGCTAAAAGTTTCAACAGAGTGGTCTTCCCCGCTCCGTTCACCCCGACAATTGCGGTCCGCGTGCCCTTTCGAATCTTCCAGTTCAAGTCGCGGAAAAGTCGCTTATCTCCAAAGCGGACTTCAACATCCTCAACGCTGATGATGTCTTTACCACTGTGGGGTGCAGGCGGAAACTGGAACCGAACGACCTTACGATCTTCGGGAAGTTCGATGCGCTCCATCTTCTCGAGCTGTTTCAGACGGCTCTGCGCTTGTCGCGCCTTCGAGGCCTTGGCTCGAAATCTTTCAACAAAGGCTTCCATGGCGGCGATCTTGTCTTGCTGGTTGGCCTGTTGCGCCCGCAGTCGCTCAAGCCGGTCTTCTTTCTGAGTCACATAGGCTTCAAGATTGCCTTTGTAATGCCAGATTTTTCTTTGATCGATTTCGAAGACTTCATTCACCAGTCGGTTTAAAAAACTTGTGTCGTGGCTGATCATCAGAATGGCTCCTTGATGCCGGCGAAGAAATTCTTCAAGCCACAATAAGGATTCAAGATCAAGATGATTGGTGGGCTCATCCAGAAGAAGCAGATCGGGATCCATCAGCAGAATTCGCGATAGCGCCACTCGCATCAGCCAGCCCCCACTGAACTCTGTGAGTGGACGGTCAAAGTCCGTGGTCTGAAATCCCATGCCCGAGAGAATGCCCTTCGCCCGCGACTCCAGCCGGTACTCATCAAGACTTTCCAGTTCCTCGAGGACTCGGCCGTAGCGTTCAAGAACTTCGGATTCTGGATCCTTTTCGAGAGCCGCTTCAAGGTCCGATTTCAGTCCCAAAAGTTCTTCGCGCCGGCCCTCCAGTCGCAAAACTTCTCCAAGCACGGTCCGCCCTGACATTTTGGGAACCTCTTGGGGCAAATAACCAATCGAAAGATTTTTGGCCCGCGTCAGGGTTCCCTCATCAGGAATTTCAAGCCCCAGAATCATCTTGATGAGCGTACTTTTTCCGGCTCCGTTCGGCCCGACAAGCGCGGCCCGTGAGCGATGCCCGATGTGAGCCTCAGCGTCCTCAAAAAGGACTTTCGAACCAAACTGCTTAGAAAGATTTTGAATCTGTAACACGGGGACAAATTTGACCACAACCCGCGCCAGAGGACAACGCGAATCCACCAAGTTGCCCCAGAGTCCCAGTTGGTTGAAGCCGCTTTAGGTCGTAGGTGCTGGCGCTTCCGAGTCGAATGATGGTACTGGTGGCTCAGGCTCCGGAGCTGGAGCCGCTGGCGGCTGAATTGGCTCTGCTGTTGGCTCGAGACCCTGAAGAAAATCAAGAGGATTGGCGTAGCTTGGAAATGTGCCACCAAGACGTTTTGCAAGCTTCTTGAGACGGTTCAAATCGGCCAACGTCAACGAGTTTTTTAACAGCGCTCCAGTCATGTCCATCTGATCCGCCAAAATTGGATTCTGGGATCTCAACTGGGACAGCGACTTACGCATGCGCTTAAACAGAGCTTCGTAGTCCGGATTCTCCAGCTGATTCCCCGTTTTGTGGTTTAAGAGGAGCAAAGTCAGCAATGGCGGGATGAGCAAAACACTCTCAGAATCCATCATCGCATTCAGGCGCTCCCGCGCATAGGCTCGTGCCCGCATCAAGTCGCCAAGGCGGTAGTACAGGTGCACAGCGAGCTGCAAATCTCCCGGATTTGAAATTACGGGGGGCTTTGCTCCTTTTCTTGGAGTCTTCTCCAAAATCTTTTGAAGGCGTTCATAGTCTCCATCACTCAAGAGCCGAAAATTCTCGAGTCTTTGTTTCCGCTCATCATTCTGTGAGGCTTCTTGAATGATCTTCAATTGGGCCAAGGCCTTTTCCTTGTCTCCATAAGCGAGTTCTGCAAAAAAGACCGTGGCGCGAATGAGCTCGCGGAATTCAGCATCAATTCCAGTTTCCTTCAAGAGATTTTCCGCAAAGCCTCGCAACTTGGGAATTTCCACAGGAGGTGTCATGTAGTAGTGAAGGAGGCCCTTGACAACGCCCTGTTTGAGTCGTTCAAAGGCGGCTCCGTTCTTGAACGCATAGCTGAGTTGTTTCAGCCGACATTCTTCAAAAATCCGCACATTCTTCAACAAATCAAACTTGGCGCAGTAAGTAAGAGTGGCCTGAATAGCCCCAGGCGGTAAATCGTCGGCCGGTAATTTTCGATAGATCTCTCCGAGAAACTGGACGAGAGTTTCTTCACTGTAGACTCGTTCAATGTCCTCGAAAACCTTAACTTCCGCTTCTGGATCTCGTCGAAATACAATTTCATGATACTTAGCCAGAATTCGTTCATTTACCTCGCGCCCCGAAGACTTTACGAGATGGTTGGCAAACGCAAAATACCAGGCCGTTTTTTGAAGCTCGACAGCAGTCGGATCAATCCTTCTCGAGGTGAGGGCTTTAAATGCGTTGACCTCCGTCTGGAACCGGATTCGCCATTCTTTGAGGGTGGCAGGCGCTACCTTTTTTTTGACAAAGAGCGCTTCGTACATTTTCGCATTAAACTCTTCATGACTCTGGGCCGAAGACTCACGCAACCCCACGAGCCCGAATGTAAAAAAGAAGAGGCTTACTAGTCTCAGTTTCAACATACTTTTGAGTTTAAACGCTGATTTCAAAATTGAGAAAAGGCTTTGCCGAGACTGGACCAGATTGGCCTGGACAAAAGGCAGAGAATTGAGAAAAACTCAAGGGGTCGTCCCCATAGTTAAACAGGATATAACAGGGGTTTCCTAAACTCCTATTCCAAGTTCGAGTCTTGGTGGGGACGCCACCCCTTAACGAAGAGCCCACAACCCCGCACAAGGGGCGAAGCCTCAGGAAACTTGGCTTTCTAGTCTTCAAATTCCAAGCGAGAGGCCGGCTTTCGAAGGTCCAAAGTCCGATGGGACCACTTGCGCTTTTTCGGATTGTAAACAGAGATTTTTAGCGGTTGAAGAGGATCGACCATGAAACCTTCTGATTTTTCCAGCTGACTTAGGCGACGCCCGTTCACTTCGACAAGATAGTTCGGATCGCGATTGATTTGAATTTTGAACTTCACCATGCGGGGCGCTTCGGGGGCAATCGAGGCCGCCTCTCGTCGCAGGGGAACGTCGCGAGGGGCCTGAAGTTTTTGATAGATCAGTGTTCCAAGCACGACAAGCACAACAGCTCCCGCGGCCTCGTGCAACTTGAGAAGGGGGCGATCCTCTTTCTCTGTTAGCATACTGTACAAATCGATGACCGGAGTGGTGGGGGCTGGTTTCGTTTCCAACTTCACTTTTTCAGTTGGACCCGACATGACAGAGCTCAGTTCCTTTGCCAGGACCGTAGGACCATACTGGGGACTCAGACTTGCGAGCTGAGCCCGCACGCCTTTCACCACCTCGAAAGCTGGAAGGCGATCGCGTGCTTGGGGCTGAAGAAGTGACTCGACGAGATGATGCTCAAAACCTGAGAGCCCCGAAAGAGTTTCCTGCAAAGAGGAGGCCTTCCATTGCGTAATCACGTTGAGAATTCTCATGTGCTCCATATCGGGATACATTCTTCGTCCTGAAAAAAGTTCGAAGGCGAGAATTCCCAGAGCGAAGAGATCACTCGCAGTCGTGACCTCTTGCCCTCGGGCTTGTTCCGGACTCATATAACTGATTTTTCCCTTTAAAGAACCCGCAACCGTACTGTCATGATCCGTCCGGATGGCCTTTGAAATACCGAAGTCGATAATTTTGACCTCGCCTCGATGGGAAATCATAATGTTGTGAGGACTGATATCACGATGGACAATCGGGGGCATCTTGTGATCGTGGGTAATGCCTCGGTGCAGATGGTCCAGGCCCTGCGCGATGTTTAGAAGAAGATAAAGCCGAGCGGCCTTTGAGAGCTCTCGTCCCTGTTGTCTCAGCTGATGGAGAGTCTCTTTGAGGTTAAGTCCTTGCACATACTCGAGAACAATAAACAGGTCATCCAGATGACTTCCCACCTGAACAGTGCGAACCAAGTTTTGATGACGGAGCCGCATCCCGATTTCGGCCTCGCGCCGAAACATTCTAACAAAGTTTGCATCTTGACGATAGTGACTCACAATTTTTTTAAAGACATAGCGCTCGTCAGGTTTGTCATCGGGATGGACCAAAAGAAGAGAGGCCATTCCCCCTTGAGAAAGCGAGCGCACGACGACATATCGGTTCGATACACGATCCCGAGTTCCCACGTTTTAAATGTAATCGAAAAACTTCCGGCTCACAGCAAACTTGCTTTGAAAATCTCAATCTGAGACAGAATGCAAGACGTCCATGTGGATAACCTCGGTATACTCGTACCACTGGCGATTGTAGTAATCGACTTGGCCCTTCGAATCGCGAACCGGCGTTCCTCGAGTCTTGAACCAGCGATACTCCCCATCGACGCGTCGGATTCGAAACTCAATGTCGTAGGGGTGACGACTCTCAACGGCCCCCGCCCAATGCAAAAGCGTTCGTTCACGATCATCCGGGTGAATAGCTCGATTCAACCAGCCAAAACCAAGCAGAAGATCTTCCGCCAGTCCGGTGCACTGGATCCATTGAGGACTAACATAATCAAAAGTTCCATCCGGCAAGGATTGGCTGAGCCCGCAAGAGAAACCAGCGGTAGACACTGTCTTGGCCCTTTAAAGGAAAAGTATCTTCCCAAGGCATAGAGATTTCACTCTGCGTTGTAAGGGCGCCGAGGCTGATTCTTTGCTCTAAAACTTCATAGATGTCGCCCCGAAGCTGCCGAATCACCGGCAAGACTGAGGACTCGTTGTCAGAGCTCAGTTCCAATATTCCCATTAAACGGTTCGTAAGGGCCTTTTGAATTTGTTCAAGATCCTTCGTCGAATCTGCAATTCGCTGCAGCAGCGCGAGGACTGAGTTCTTGGTAGTCAAATCTTGGAATTCTTCCATTTCTGATTTTTTGAAGAACACATCATACTCAAAGACACGTCCCCGCACCAAGACTCGAACCCCGTCAAGGCCCGACGCCTTGTCAGGAAAAAGAACCAAATCATGCAAGTCGGAAATCTTGAGGACCCGTCTTTCGACGCCATCGCCATTCTCATATCGACTCGTAAAACCAGTCGCGCGAGACGCTTGGCGAATAACTTCAGAGACTAAATGTTCAACGGCTTGAGCCTGTTCCAAAAACCTTCGAAGCCTGCGAACTTTTTGATTGATCTTCTTGCGAATCTCTTTGTTCAAGCCTTCCCGCTCCGCCTGTCCGACAAGAATTCGAAGGTCTCTTGAGAACGTCATGATTTCTTGAAAATTCAGATATTTCTCATACCCGCTTTCCCCTGGCTTTTCTGGTTCATGCCGCCGGTAGCGCCCTAACAGCGGCCGGAAGAATTCCATTTTGTCGGCTCGAGACATATTGGCATGCACGGACTCATGGACAAAATTCGAGTCGGGTCGTGCGGTGACCAAGGCCTGAAAGGAAATCGTCATCACTTGCCTCTGAGACGAGTAGGAGCCGATCGCGCGCTTGATCACTGATTTGGCAACATCATGTTCGATACCTCGAAGCCCTTCACGCTGCAGGCTGCGGGCCGCACGATTCAAGGGGGTTGCACTTGAGGGTCGAATGACAAAGGTTTTTCCGTCGTATGAGTAATCGAGTCCTACCGTGCGAAGATGTTCAAGAACAGATTCAATCAGTCTTCCATATTCGGGGAGGGCTTGGGCCTTCCGAATCCCCTCTTCCGGTGGAAGCTCGCGATACTTTAGCTCTTGCACTCGCCCAACGAAAAGGTCACGAAGATCTTGGACCTCAAGATAGGATCTTCGTACTTGGATCTTTCCCGAAGTGCTTAAAACCTTTTTGCACGTCGATTCTTGTGCTCCGCTCAAGTCTGCCAGCAGAAGCAGCCCCAAACCACAGAGAAAGACCTGTCGAACTTTCAGACAAATTCGCACAGTGGGGCATGAGAAAACGGACAGGGGTGATTTCGGTTTCACAACCCCGTGAAGACTGCAAGGCGAGGACCAAAAGGACGTGAAATCTCTTCGAAAAACTCACGAATCCCGCAACGCTTCAAGCCTTGAAAGCCAGCCTGAGGTATGAAACGCATGAGGGTGCAGGAGGAAAACTCGTGAGCTTAAACAAAGCCCTCTCCACGCGACGGGAATTTTTGAAATTCTTGGGCCAATCGACGACCGTGGTGGCGACCCCCTCTCTCGTCTCAACTGTGCTTTCCGGTTGCTCCCATCTTCCGGCGCGCAACGCCTTGCGAACGGACCAATTCCTCCAGCCCCAGAGTGAAGATCGCTTAAGCCTCGCCCCGGGAATTGAATCTCGAATTCTCTTGAAGTGGGGCGAGACCCTTTCAGCGAAGGGCCTTCGCTTCGGAAGTCACAGTGATTTTTGTGCCTACATCCCTCGGAACCAAGAAGATCCGCATGACGGCGTGCTGATGGTCAATCATGAATCCGTGTCTGAGCTTTTTGCCAGCGGATTTCACAGGGCCCCGGGGGCGCGAAAGACCGCGGAACAGGTGATTCAAGAGCAGGAACAAGTGGGTGTCAGTCTTGTCCGCTTCTTCAAACAGAAAAACGGTTGGACGGTGGATCTTGAATCTCCTTTGAATCGTCGAATCACGGGCCGCACGCCAATCCCGATTCTTTCCGAAGATCCTCTTGAGGGAAAGCGAGTCGCTCACGGAACGCTCGCCAACTGTGCAGGTGGCGTGACCCCGTGGGGCACGTTTTTGACCTGCGAGGAAAACTACGATCAGTTCTACGGCGAGTGGGAGTACTCTGAAAACGGAAAGCGAAGCCACTCTCTTCACACGAAGGATCTGCAATGGTGGCGACACCAACCCCACCCGCCCTCTCATTACGGATGGGTTCTTGAAATTAATCCTTGGACAGGTCGCGCACGTAAACTCACACAGCTCGGACGCTTTGCCCACGAGGGGGCGACCTGCGCCAAGACCCGCGACGGGCGTGTCGCGGTCTACATGGGCGACGACACGGCCGATGAATTCCTCTATAAATTTGTTTCAGATAAACCCGACTCGTTTGATTCCGGAACTCTGTACGTGGCGCAATTAGAAACTGGAAAGTGGCTTCCGATCACTTTGGATTCACATCCCGAATTCCGCAAGCGGTTCAAAACGACAACCGAGTTGAAAGTTCGAACTCGCGAAGCGGCCCGTATGCTCAAGGCGACTCCGCTCGATCGCCCCGAGGATGTCGAGATTCATCCTAAAACCGGTGACGTCATTGTCGCCCTCTCAAACAATCAAAAAGCGCAACGCCCCTTTGGATCTCTTCTGAAAATTCAAGAGAAGCACTCTGACCCGGGGGCCGTGGAGTTCAAAAGTTCAACATGGATTTCCGGAGGGCCCGAAAGTGGATTGGCCTGCCCGGACAACCTTGCTTTTGATCGCTCAGGAAACCTTTGGTGCACGAACGATATTGCGGATGAGCGCATGAATCGGGCGCCCTACGAAGCTTTCAAAAACAACGGCCTGTTCTTTATTCCTACTCATGGCCCACATGCCGGCCAGGTGTTTCAAGTGGCCAGCGCTCCGCGAGATGCCGAAATCACCGGGCCAATGTTTACGCCCGATGGAGAAACGCTTCTCATTAGCGTTCAGCACCCGGGAGATCAGACAGAGGATTTGAAGAAGCCGACGTCTCAGTGGCCCGATGGACCTGGATCGGTTCCGAAATCAGCAGTTGTGGCCTTGAGCGGTCCGGGACTGCGGGCTCTTGTCAACTACAGGGGCTAAAGCCCCCACTACTCATCAAGGTCGTCGACGGATCCTAAGTTATACTTTTCAACTCGATAGCGCATGGAGCGGAATGTGATATTCAAAAGCTTCGCCGCTTTCTTTTTCACTCCGCCTGCCGTGTGAATGGCTTTGATGAGGAGTTCCTTTTCGATTTGGCCCATGACTTTATCGAGATCGACACCCTCGTCGGTGACTTCGATTTCATGGCTGGACGCCATCTTGCGGCCTGAGGTCGTGTTCACCATGGGCGGAAGACTTTCTGGAAGAATCGTCGAGCCCCCCTCAAGGGCAACCGTTCGTTCGATCATATTTTCGAGTTCACGAACGTTTCCGGGATAGTCGTACTTCTTTAAGATCTCCATCGCCTCGACGCTGATGCCGCCAATACTTTTACTGAGTTTCTCATTGTACTTCTTCAAGAAGTGCTGAGCGAGGATCGGAATGTCTTCTTTTCTGTCACGCAGCGGAGGAGTCTTAATGTTGATGACATTCAATCGATAAAAAAGATCTTGTCGAAACGAACCCTTTTGCACCATCTCTTCCAGGTTTCGGTTCGTCGCGGCGATGATTCTCACATCGACTTTCATGTCGTCCGTCGCCCCGACTCTTCGAATCACACGCTCTTGGATAGCGCGGAGAAGCTTAACTTGGATGGTGATTGGCAATTCCCCGACTTCGTCAAGAAAGAGGGTTCCGCCATCGGCCACTTCGAACAATCCAGATTTATCAGTCACGGCACCTGTAAAAGATCCCTTTTTGTGACCAAACATTTCAGATTCCATCAAGTTTTCAGGAATCGCACCGCAATTGATTGTGATGAAGGGACGATCTTTCAAAGGACCGTTAAAATGAATCGCCTTTGCGACCACTTCTTTTCCGGTTCCGGATTCTCCCGTGATGAGAATGTTGGTTGGAGCTTGAGAAACTCGTTTAATCAAATCATAAACCTGATGCATGATGGGCGAATTCCCGATGACGTTCTGAAAGCTGTACTCCTTCACCATCTCTTTTTTTAAGGAGCGGTTTTCGACTTCAAGATTTCGCGAGCGGAGGGCGTTATTAATGTTCAGGCGGACTTCATCGATCTTAAAGGGCTTTGTGATGTAATCGTAGGCTCCGATCTTCATCGCCTCAACCGCCGTTTCGGTCGTTCCAAAAGCCGTGATCATCATGAAGACTGTATCGGGACTTGATTCTTTCACGTGCTTCAAGAGCTCCAAGCCATTCATGTTGGGCATTTGAAGATCTGAAATCACCATATCAAATGTCTTTTTTCCGAGGAGATCTTTAGCCTGGGCGCCATCTTCAGCTAAAGTGACTTCGTAGCCTTCCTTTTTTAACATGATTTCTAGAAATTCGCGGATCGATTCCTCATCATCAACAACCAGAATGCGTGATTTCATGTGGCTCCTCTACATCTTTATTTTGAAGTGTGGCCACCCTACGAGCAAGGAAAAACCAAGCGAAACTCAGTCCCTTGGCTGGGTTCACTTTTCACAGAAATTCGGGCTTGATGTGAGTCGAGGATCTTGTGAGTAATCGCTAGACCTAAGCCCGTTCCCTTGGGTTTCGTCGTGTGAAACGGTTCGAACATCTTTCGTTTGGTTTCTTCATTCATACCGCATCCATTATCGACAATGACAACCTCAACGTTTGTTTTCTTAGAATCCTGAGTGATTTGAATCTGCAATTTAGGATTTTCGGTTTTTTGCATTGCTTGAACCGAATTCAAGACTATGTTCAGAAACGCCTGGCGGAGTTTATCGGCAGAACCTTTGATAAGAGGAATCGGACCATAAACCTTTTCGATTTTCAAGCTGCTAGGTCGATCAGACTGGGTCTCGACAAAACTTAGGACGCCATCTAAGACAGCGGTCAAATTGACCGGATCAGCGGGTCGTCTTTCGGGTTTTGAAAACTCAAGAAACTCGGTAATCAAACGATTAAGCCGGTCAATTTCACGCAGAATGATTTTAAAAAGTTTAGCATCCTCTTCAGAGGAAGGTTTTACCGATAGAAGCTCAATGCTCCCACTCATTCCAGCAAGAGGATTTCGAATCTCATGAGCAATTCCAGCCGCCAGGGTCCCGATGGCCGCCATTTTTTCCTTTTGCTTGATGTCCTCTTCAAGACGCTTTTGCTCCGTTACGTTTTCAATCAAAGTTAAGGCATAGGAACGAACCCCCGACTGAATCAAAGCGTTTCGAAAAACAAAATGACCCGAAGCGTAGGATTCTTCAAATTGGTAGAAGAATTGACTCTTTTGTTCAAGCAAGCGTTTTTTGATATGAGTGTCGAAAAAGTCCTTCCAGTCACAAAGACTCGTAAAGCGCAGATTGAACTCGTGATTTTTTTCAATCATTTGCCCCTCGGGGCTCCACACAACTAGTCCTAAAGGTAATTCTTCAACCAGAACTCGATGCCGCGTCGTCAGATCCTCGAGTAGATCCTGGGATTTTTCAAAGGCTTGCTCAGTCGACGTCAGGCGCTCATGAAACTGACCCGAAAGAGCCGCCATCACAAATGCCGCAACATTAAAAAGTCCTAAAGAAAGCAAATCTTGAAAATGGGAGAAACTTGGGTTCAAGATGACGACGAACGAGTACAGCGCACTTGAGAAAAGACCTAGCTCGGTGGCTGGGCGAGTCCCGGCATCCAAACCGTAGAGAACAAGATTGATCAGCAGAAGCATCAGAAACAACGATTGGGCGGACTGAACTCCAACGAAAAGTCCACAAAGGGCCAGACTGCAAGCGGCACTGACAAGAAAGTCCGCCCTCTCCCCCTGCCAGCGAAAGTGAATCTGGCAAAAAAGTAAGGCGAGGCCGCCGCATCCCACACTCAAGAACGTCAGCGCGATTCGCTCGGATTGAAAAGTGGAATCAAAGACGAGGTTAAGAACCCCCATCAGAAGAACGATCCAGAACAGCCCCGCTCGCGCCCAAAGAGTGTTCACGGGGACTGGTAGCGTTCTATCCACTGATGGTGTCTCCCAAGCTGAAGACCGGCAGGTACATCGCGACAACCAGAACGGCAATGGCCACACCTAGTACGACCATCAAAAGGGGTTCGATCATCGCCGTCAAAGCTTTTACGGCGTTTTCGACTTCATCTTCGTAGAAGTCCGCAATCTTTCCCAACATCTGATCCACCGAACCGGATTGTTCTCCGATCGCCACCATTTGGGTCACCATTTCCGGGATCAGCTTTTCCTTGCTCATGGGCGCCGCAAGGGGGCGCCCCTGCAAGACCTGTTCTTTGGTTCGAAGAAGGGCTTCCTCAACAGAGTAGTTCCCCGAAGTTCGAGCCGCGATTTCGATCGACTCGATGAGTCCCACACCTGAAGACAAAAGCGTCGAAAGTGTTCGAGTCATGCGAGCAACCGAAGAGCGAAGAATCAAATCACCGAAAAGTGGCATTTGGATGATCAGGCCATCGAAGATCTTTTTTCCCTCATCCGTCTTCACATATTGAATGAGCGCCCAAGGGCCCCCGATCGCCGAAGCAATATAATACATCCAGTTCTTCTTCAATTCGTTACTCAGATTGATAACCCACTGAGTGAGGGCTGGAAGCTCTTTACCACTCGCTGAAAACACCTCTTGCAGTTTCGGAACAACGAACCACAGGATACCGGAAATAACGAGAATCGCGAAACCGATGATCCCGATTGGTAGAACCAGAGCCCCTTTAACCTGGGATTTGATCTTCTGATTCTTCTCGATATAGACCGCAAGACGTGTGAGGATCTGATCCAAGATACCGGCCTCTTCGCCGGCTTCAACAAGATTACAATACAGTCGGTCAAAGATTTTCGGGTGCTGCGCCAACGAGGTTGAAAGCCGCTTTCCCGTCTCGAGATCTGATTTAATTTGCGAGAGCGCTTCTTTGAAACCGCCAATTTTAGATCCATCGATCAAAATTCGCAATGCATCGACGATGGGAATACCGGCATTAATGAGCGTCGACATTTGTCGAGTAAAGATCTGCAGTTCTTTGGGAGAAACCGACGCGCTCCCCTTAAAAAGAGCACCAAGTCCACCCGCAGCCTTTTTGTCGCCACCCGTTTGAACAATACGAACGACATCCAGTCGCTGCGACTTGAGCCGTAGACGTGCGTCTTGCTCATTTGCGGCGTCGACAACACCACTTTTCAAGGCTCCGGACGCATGCTTCGCTTGATAGAAAAACTTTGCCATAATTAAGTATCACGGATTGACGAGTTCAAGACCTCTTCAATCGTTGTGATTCCCTTTTTTAATTTTGAAAGTGCACTTCGTCGAAGCGTCTTCATACCTTCTTGACGGGCCAAGACTCGCAGCTGCTCCGAAGTTCCCCCACTTAAAATAAGTTCCTTAACTTTGTTGGACATCGTCATAAGCTCGTAGATTGCAATACGACCTTTGATGCCGGTGTTGTTGCAGTTGGAGCAACCTTGACCCTTGAAGACTTGGTAGTCTTTGACGTCTTCTTTCGCGACGCCCAAGTTAATGATCGTTTGCTCGGGCACATCGATCGGGGTTTTGCAGGATTCACAAATTTTACCCACAAGACGCTGGGCTACGATTAAGTTGATACACGATGTGATGATATAACCGGCAACGCCCATCTCGAGCAGACGAGTGACCGTCGAAGGGGCATCATTCGTGTGCAGTGTGCTCACCACCAAGTGACCGGTCGAGGCGGCTTTGAACGAGATCTCGGCCGTTTCCAGATCACGAATCTCCCCCACCATGATGATATCCGGGTCCTGACGAAGAAACGCGCGAAGTGTTGAAGCAAAAGTCAAACCGATTTCAGAATTCATTTGAACCTGATTAATTCCCTCAAGGTTAAATTCAGCGGGGTCTTCGGCCGTGCTAATGTTAACATCTGTTGTATTCAATTCTGCCAGAGCTGAGTAAATTGTTGTTGTCTTACCGGATCCTGTTGGCCCCGTAATCAGAACCATTCCCTGTGGCAAGTGAATATTGCTCTTAAAGAGTCGGAGCTCTTCCTCTTCAAAGCCAAGCTTGGTCATATCAAGTTGCAAGTTTGATTTATCAAGAAGACGCAAGACGATTTTCTCTCCCCAAAGAGTGGGCAGAGTGTTGACACGAAAATCCATCTCTTTCCCCTTTGAGGTCTTCACCTTTAAGCGACCATCTTGGGGGAGACGTTTTTCAGCAATGTCGAGCTTCGACATAATCTTGATACGAGCCGCGATCGCAAGGCCCGTTCCAGGCGGGGGCGAAGCCGTTTCGACAAGATTTCCGTCGATACGAAAGCGCACGCGATACCGCTTTTCATAAGGTTCAAAGTGAATATCCGCCACCTTTTTTCGAATAGCTTCGGCTAGTACGGCATTCACGAATTTTACGACGGGAGCGGCATCGACTCCCGTGCCCTGTTGGTCGATGATTTCAGCTGTGCTGGTCGGAGCCTCAATTCCAACTTCCTCGTCACCTTCGATCTGCGCAAAGGCTTGTTTGGAAAGGTTTCCACCATAATAACGTTCAATCGCCGACAGGATCGCAAGCTCGGTGGCGACGACCGGCTGAATCTTTAATCGCGTTAAGAAGCGCATGTCTTCGCGAACGACAACATTGCTAGGATCTGAGAAGGCCACAACTAGAGTTTGTCCCGCACGCTGGAGAGGAATCAGAAGATTCTTCTCGCAGAACTCTCGAGTCACGAGCTCGATGACCTGAGGGTCAATTTCAAACGCCGACACGTCGCTCCCCGGCATGCCGAAGCCTTTCTCCATGCCTTGAAGAATCTGCTTGTCTTTAACGAATCCAAGATTGACGAGAGCCTGAGAAAAACGCGTTCCGTTTTTCTTGTTTTCTTCCAGAGCCTGCGCCATTTGATCTGGCCGAATCACGCCCTGTTTGACTAACATTTCACCGAGTTTCAGCGACATGTCGTCATTTTAACGGAACTCAAGGTTTTAAGTCATGAGACCTTGGTCGAGATTCTGAAAAAATTGAACCTCTTTCTCGGGGCTCACGGGCCTTGGCTTCTCAAACTTTTTTCCAGCTTCTACCCACCAAGCCCACTCAACTTCAAGGGGACGAACACAAATCAACTGCGCCCGAGAAGCCTCATCTTGAAGAATTTTGTGCGGGCCGCCCTCAAAAAGATCGACGAAGACAGCATCGGACCCCATAAAGTTGAAATACGCAATATCCTGCAACGACTCTTTCTTTTCTTTAAGATCCAGGGAGTTAAGAAGAAATCCTGCCGTTTGAGGCTGAAGGGTCAGATCTCCCGTCAGGACCGTTTCGAATCGCACACCGACAAACCGACGTTCAATGAACTTCTTTTCTTCGCGTAGGAAGTCGGGATCATGACCAACAAGACAAACATGAGAAAAACCAAGACCTACGGCTGTAGCTGCCAAGGGTCTCATCGAAACATCGTGACTGATCACATAGGCTAATCGACGCAGGTCCAAGGTTTTAACTCTTCGTCGAACCGCGCGCTTCAAAGCCCAGGGCAAGATCAACTCGGGCCAAAGTTGACCATCCCGACGAAAAAGACTGTCAACCGTTTCTGTCATCTGAACTTTTTCCGGCCTCGCAGGAAATAAGGAAAGAATCTCTCGAGATCTGTGAAACGGCCACTTGATCATTTCGGCTGAGGCATAACGCGAGTCTTCAAGCGTCGTTGAATCTTCTGCTACTGAAAAGTCTTCGGCCCAACCAAGCGCCTCTAGGATTGTTTTCCTATGAAAACTCAAAGCTTGCTGAGCCGGCGACCAATCGACGATCTTCATAACTTTTTCTTTTCCTGTGCCTTGCGAATATCTTCTTGGATTTGTTGACGGAGTTCGTCCAGGCCGGAGAATTTTTTCTCGTCACGCACGAAATCTTGAAACTGAACTTCGATCATCTGGCCGTAGAATTCGTTCAGCGAAGTTCCCAAAAGATGACTCTCAACCACAACCTGTGAAGAGGAATGCAACGTGGGTCGTACACCCACATTAGTCACGGCAAAAAAACTTTTCCCTTTGTAATCCACACTCGCAACGTAGACTCCCCGTCGCAAAAGATTTGCGGACTCCTCAACAAGATTCAGAGTCGGAAATCCAAGTGTTCGACCACGCTGATCCCCTTTTTGAACTTCGCCCTTAATTGAAAAGGGGCGCCCCAAAAGGTTCTGAGCTTTCAAGACCTGGCCCTCACGAAGCAAAGCCTTAATTCTTGAGGTTGAAACTCGCTCGCCTTCGACAATTACGGGCGCCACGGCATGAAACACGAGTCCTCTCTGTCGCGACCAAGACTCAAGCAACTTTTGATCTCCCTGCCGATTGCGCCCGAAGCGAAAGTCAGAGCCCACCGTCAAACTTTTCAAGTTCAAGCCCTGCGCCCAGTGCCGCGCGAGAAACTCTTCGGCCGAGAGCTGCGAAAACTCTTTTGTAAATTTTTCCTCGATCAAGATATCAACACCAGACTGAGCCAAACGCTCACGCCAAACTGAACGTTTCTCAAGAAGCGCGTGCTCGCCGGGAGCCTTGAAAAACGCTTGGGGATGAGGATCAAAACTGTAGACCACGAGAAGTCCGCCATGTCGGGCCTTCTCAGCTCGAGCCATTTGCAAAAGAGCTTGATGCCCACGATGAAGGCCATCAAAATTTCCGACCGTCATGTGAAAAGGGGCCGAATTTTGAGGAGGGCCTTGAAGAAGTTCTAGTGAGCTCGAGTAAATCCTCATAGGGACGCAGTTTAACAGATTTGAAAGTCGATCTCCTTGAATTTTTAGGGGATTTTGCTATGGTGCGCAATGAATGTCATCCCTCACCAAATGGAAGTCCATACCCTGGTTTCGGCTGCTGATTAGGAAACAAGGCCTGGTCTTAAGGATCTTTGTTTGCTGGGGTCTCGCCGCGCTTGTCATGGTGAACGATGAAAGTCGAAATTTCGACACCCGCTTCAAGATCCGCGGCGAGCAGCGTGCGTCTCGCGAAATCGTCCTCCTAACCTTTCGACCCGCTGATCTGAACCGGTACTACGACTTGCGCACCCAAAATCTTTTAAGCCTCAACGAACTGACCGCGTTCACGGATAGCTTCTTCTGGGATCAGAAACTGTGGCACGAAGTCCTTCGACTTTTGCTCGAGCACGAACCGCGGGCTATTGGGATCACACTTTTTTTTGGCGAGTCTCTTGGACCGATCACCCTTAACCCCACAGAGGCCCAAATCTTTTTTCACCCGAAGGTGATTTGGTCGGCTCAAATTGGAAGCTTCGATCAAATGATTCCGCCTATTCTCGCGCGCGCGGACTTGGCGAATCTGGGGCATAACGAAATTTACCGCGACGAAGATGGTCTTGTGCGAAAGATTATCTCGGACTGGATTGATTTGCCCCATCTGTCTGAAAAGTTGGTGGGCGAGTCCTTCCCTCGTGACCTGAATTCTTACTTGATTAACTTTCGAGGACCCAGCCGCGTGTTCAGCTCGATTTCGGTCAACGAGATTTTGAATCGCGAAATTCCTCGTGATTACCTGAAGGGCAAAATTGTTCTGATCGGGGCCGAAAGCGCGTCGAGTAACCGATTCCTCACTCCCGTGGGCCTGCTTTCTCGAAGTGAGGTGATGGCCCACATCACGGACAATCTTTTGGAGAATCGCTGGATTCGCCGTTACCATTCGAGCGTTTACCTACTCTATGGATTGGTGCTGGTGCTTCTTGCAACTCTGATCGTCACTCAGTATCCCCAGAGTGTCGCGTTTGCGTTTCTGTTTTGGGTGGGTCTTCTGTGCGTGGCCCTTTCAATTTGGATGTTTGATAGTTTCAACATTTGGATTCCCGCTGTGAGCCCGGTGATTCTGATCTTCATCGTTTGGGTGGTTTTCGTAGGCTATCAGGCGTCCAAAGTCGAACGACGGAACTACATGCTCGAACAAGAGCAAAGGTACCTTCAAGAGCTCGAGCAGCTGAAATCGAACTTCGTGAGCCTGATCAGTCATGACCTCAAAACGCCATTGGCCAAAATCCAAGCTGTCGTCGATCGCTTGAAGTCTCAAGCGGCTCCCGAAATTCGCGGCGACCTGGGGGCACTTGAAGATTACAACAATGAACTGAATCGCTACATTCAGTCGATCCTGAAAGTCATGCGAGTGGAGTCTCGAGATTTTCAACTCAATCGTGTTTCAACGGATCTGAATGAGCTTGTTGAAGATGTCTCAAGGTCCCTAAAGCCGTTGGCCGAGATCAAGAGTCTACGACTGAATCTTCAGCTTGAACCCCTCTTTCTGGTTGACCTGGATCCCACTCTTATTCGCGAGGTCATACATAACTTGATCGAGAATGCGATCAAGTACTCTCCCACTGGAAAAGAGATTTTTCTTCACTCTTTTGAGACCCCGGATGAAATCGGCTTCGAAGTTCGCGACCAGGGCGAGGGAATCCCCCCCGAAGAGCTGGCGGCTGTCTGGGGAAAATTTGTTCGCGGGCAGAATCAATCCTTGAAAAGCAAGGGCTCAGGGCTTGGTCTTTATCTTGTGAAGTACTTCGTTGAGCTTCACGGGGGGCGGGTCGCCTTGCAAAGCCAGGTCGGTCAAGGTACACAAGTCCTATTCTATCTTCCTTTGAACTCCGAAGGCGCCGCATCAGGAGGTGTCGCTTGAAAACTGAACTGAGAACTCTGATCGTCGACGATGAAAGCGAATTGCGACGAAGTGTCGCCAGCATCCTTGAGAGTTTCGATCTCGATGCCAACTTCCGAATCACCGAGGCCAGCAACGGTCGCGAAGCGATTCAAAAAGTAAAAGACGAGTCTTTTGATCTTGTTTTGATGGACGTACGAATGCCAGAGCTTGATGGACTTCAAGCCCTGGCCCAGATTAAGGAGCATGATCCTCGAATTTTTGTTGTGATCATGACGGCGCATTCGAATCTTCAGGACGCTGTGACTGCGATTAAAGAAGGGGCCTACGACTATCTTGAAAAGCCCGTGAAGGCGGATCGAATTCAAGAAATCGTAAAAAAGGCTCTCGAGGCGCGCGAGATGGTTTCCTCTTTAGCTCTCTCGAATCCCGTTTTTGATGATGATGTCGAGACTGAATTCGTCGGCAACACTCAAAAGATGAAGGATGTCTTTCAGCTCATTTACAAGCTTTGCAAAGTCGACACCACGGTCATGATTCGGGGTGAAAACGGAACGGGCAAGGAACTTGTGGCTCGTGCGATTCATTACAACTCAGCTCGTAAGAACGGCGCTTTTGTGGCGATCAACTGCGGTGCCATCCCCGACACTTTGATTGAGTCTGAACTCTTCGGTCATGAAAAAGGTGCGTTCACAGGGGCCATCGAAAGAAAAATTGGAAAGTTTCAGGCCGCTAACAACGGCACGCTGTTCCTAGATGAAATCGCAGAGCTCAAACCTGAAATGCAAGTGCGTCTTCTTCGGGTTCTGCAGACGAAGAAGTTCACGCCCGTCGGGAGCAATCGCGAAATGAAGGTTGATACGCGTATTATCACCGCGACGAATCGAAATCTTGAAAAGATGATGGAAGAAGGAACCTTCCGAGAAGATCTCTTTTATCGCCTGAATGTGATGCCGATTTTTCTTCCGCCCCTGCGGGAGCGTCTGGATGATATCGAGCCGCTTTCGCAATACTTTATCAAGAATTTTTCGAAAGACCATGGACGCAATCTTCAGGGCCTGAGCCCTGAAGCGCTTGAAGCGTTTCGAAAGTACGATTGGCCTGGAAACATTCGTGAGCTTGAGAACGTCATTGAGCGAGCTTTCATTTTGGAATCCTCGAATATCATCACGCTCCAAAGTCTGCCTGACGAAATTCGAAACGCGGATTCCTCGAAAGAAACTTCAATGGGTTATACGGGCCCACTGGATTATGATTCTTTTAAAGAGGAAATGGAAAAAGAGTTTATCATCAACGCTCTCAAGGCCAACGGGGGTCGCATCAATCAGACCGTGGCTCAGGCGAACATTCCCAAGAACACATTACTTCGTAAGATTCGAAAGTATGGCATTAACGTCAGTGAATTAAAGTAGGAGGATCTACATGCAAAAACGAAATCTGGTCCAGATCGTCTTTTGGGTTGGCGCGATCTTGTCATCGATCCCCGTGTTTACAAGACTCTCGCATGCCGCGATTATCGACGAACTCAATGAGTGCACAAGGACTTGCAGCGTGACCTGCCTGGATCTTGCCCGGCAAGCCCACGCGACTCTTGAGAAGTTTCGTATCAACTGTGGATCCTTGGATGTCGGCACGGGCGAGAGCGAGATTCGTCGCAGCTGTCTTGATAATTTCACGGCCACGGCTGATGAGCAGCGATGCCTTCGATCCGCTCAATCCGGCAGCACGGTCCGGGCCTGCGTTGATTCTTTTGTTTCAACAGCGGATGAGCTTCAGTGTATCGAGCGAGCCCAGTCCGTCGAGGTCGTGCGAGCTTGCACGGAAACCTACATCTCCAGTGTGGATGAACTCTCCTGTCTTCAAGGAGCCGCCTCTCCAGAAATCGTTCGCGCCTGTTCCGAGGGCTTTCTCGAAGCTCGCGACGAAATCGAGTGCGCTCGTTCTGCGAAGTCTGTTCCGATGGTGAGATTATGCACCGAGAGCTTTGTGAATCCAGCAGAAGAGCTCAACTGTCTGAAGCAGAATAAGGAACCCCAGACGCCAGGCGAAAGTGTCACACGCTAACAAGTTTTAAAAGTTGATGACTCTCGACGTTTACGGCTCAAGGGGAAGATCGCTCATGTGCACCTCAAGCGACTTCATGCACTTGTGATGACCGAGCGGACACTGGCGATGTCCGTGCAGGCCGCAGGGACGACAGGAAAGTCCGTCGAGCTCAAGAATGCGGGTCTGTTTGGCCCAGGGCCGATACCCAAATTCAAGAACCGTCGGGCCAAAAATACTGACAACAGGAATTCCCATCAGAGCGGCCATGTGACTTGAGGACGAGTCATTCCCCACGACAAGCCGAGCTTTCTGAAGAATCAACAAGCTCTCGAGCAACGAGCTTTGCCCACAAAGATTGACCGAACCCGGA
The DNA here is from genome assembly GCA_046336915.1 of Bdellovibrionales bacterium. GTDB lineage: Bacteria > Bdellovibrionota > Bdellovibrionia > Bdellovibrionales > Bdellovibrionaceae. The sequence goes on along the minus strand of JBKDHV010000012.1, from coordinate 16,812 downwards.
ATCTGCAACGCGATCTCGCTGGCCAGAGACTTTTCATCGGGTCCACCCATAATGACGACCTGATGTCCGCTCTGCTGCAGTTCTTGGCCAAGGGATTGGTAGCCCTCTTTCTTCCACATTTTCGTCGCCCACACACTTCCTGGAAAAAGGGCGATGAAGTTTTGAAACGGAAATCTTTCTAAAATCTTTAGCTCTTCAGAGAGCTTTTCGACACGTTTGGGATCCAAACTCGTATGAGGATCCGCCCATTCAGGCGGAGCGGGAAGGTCCCCAGGTTTGGTCTTCACGATGAACTGTTGAGCCGGTGGCAGGGCCTTCCAAAGCTTCTGTAAGGCTTCATTCTCTTCTACGAGCATGGAAAGAAGCCGTAAGGCTTCGGGGTAGGAGCCGGGCCACTTCAGACGCCGATCAAAAACCGCAAAATTCCAAAACTTCGCAAACGTGATTTTTCGGCGAGCTTTAAGCCTGGAACAAAATAACGTCGTTCGAACAGATGTATGCGGCGCCAAGAGAAGATTCAACGAGTAGGACGAAATCTGAGATCGAATTTCCCGGTAACTTTGCGCGTTTCCCTTTTGAATTTCCCAAACCTGATCCACCAAGCCCAATTTCAAGAGCGGATTTCCTAAACCTTTTCGGCAAACCAGGCCCAGCTGCATGTCGGGATAGGAAGACTTGATCCACCTCAAGAGCGGAATGGTTAGCAGCAGATCACCCCAAAAGGCGGTCTGGACCACCAGATTCAGCGGAACTGGATGGGGCCCCTTTTCGGAGGGCTCGGATTTGGGTTTGAACGGCGTCAACAATGTCATCAAGTTCGACTAGATCGTAACACATCACGGGTTTGTGGCAAGACCTCTTCCAGCAAGGACTGCAGGGAGCTTGCGTGAGAATCTTTTGCCCGCGTTCATAGAGTTCAATTTCATGAGCGCAGGTCGGCCCAAACCAAGCGATCACGGGTTTGCGTTGAGAAATCGCCATGTGAAGACCGAGACTGTCTCCGGTTATCACAAGGTCACAAGCCGCAACACTGACAAGACCATCGCGAAGCCCCGCTGTTGTCGGACTTTGCCAAGCTGAGTTCTCTTCACCAATTTGGCGATTTCGTTCGGAATCCTCGGGACCTCCCAGCAGCACAAGACTTAACGATGAGTCCTTCTCAAGCTTACGAAGAAGTTCGCGATGATTTTCGATCGACAACTTTTTCGCAGGAAGAGTGGCCGCGCATCCCGTGTTGATTCCCAAGACCACTTTTCGTCCACCCTCGCTCCACTCGCTCCAACGTTGCGCCTGCAGTTGCCGCTCGGCTTCGGTTAAGGGCAAGTTGTAATCGTCCCGTTGATAGTCAAGCTCAAGCGCTTCGTTAATCAACTGGATTTCCGTTTTTTGGTTCTCGAAGAATTTTTTACGATCATCAAGGCCAAGACTCCAGAGCTCACGAGCTGCGCTTGTGATCGGGACGATAGCTCCTGTGCCAAGAGCACGAAATCCAAAAGTCTGTCGCGCCCGGGTCCTTTGAAAAACCCCCCAAGCCTTAACACTCTTGTCGACAATGTAAGCGACATCGAATTCCAGAACTGAGAGCTCAAGGAGGTCGGCCTCAGTCGTAGTCAAGACACGATCAACCTGAGGATGTCCCTGCAGAAGACGGTGCGCAGGAGCGTCCGTGACCCAAGTGATTTGGGCCCCAGGATTTTTTCGACGAATCGGATTAAGAAGAGCGGTGCTGCGAACAACAGCCCCGAGGGCCCCCAGATGAACAAGAAGAACTTGAGGTCCTCGCTTCTGGTAAGCAGGACAACTGGATTCGCAAGTGACATGACGTCCACAAGGTTTATAACCGTTAAAAAATCGGCAATCGATCTGGGGTGCGCTCACCCCTTCAGTTTACGAAGGGCCCCAGCGGATTCCCAGTGTCAGTTGGAATTTCCTGGTTGATAGTCGGTGATCTCTGAGACAATAGTCCCGATCTTAATTTTCGACTCAATACGAAGGGGAAGTTTTCTTTCGTCATCCGAGAGCCAAATATAGATATCCCCCACGGGTTTAAAGGCGCCCTTCACCGTAATCTCAGGCTTGATTTTGATGGCCTTGATAGGGCCGATATCGGTTTTCAGAAATTCGCGCTCGACGACTCGACCCTTGAAGACCAGGTTGTCTCCATCATCAGCTACGCGGAAGGCATACTCTTTACCATCGCGCCAAGCAAAAAGACGCATGTAATAGATCACGCTGAAAACATTCTGCGAGTAAGGAAGAATCTCCCACTCTTGATTCTTCTGTTCGGCTCCCTTTTTCTTTGAAACTTTTTTCTCTTCGTAGCGAGCTCGAAGGGCTTGAAAGTCGAAATAGGATCGTCCCTCACGCAGCTGTCCTGATTCTTTCACATGAAGCGTGAACAGACGTGGCAGCCAATGTTCATAGTCAACCAGAGTGACGACCCGATCCTCCACCGTGTAGATCGAGTTAAAAAGACTCGCCGATTTCAAATCGATGGTGAATTGATAGGCTTTGCGACCGTTCACCTGCACAAAGGGCAGCGTCGAAAACGTCATAAAACCCGCAGTGAATCGAAAGTAGTTGTAATAGACTTCATGGGTGATCTTTTCACCGACACGAAAAGGGTCATGCAAAGGGCGACGTCCCTTAAAACCTTCCGTGTCCTCAATTGAAGGTGAGGATGTTTCCACTGATTCCCCTGGGGACTCGGTCGATTTCGCTTTGGCTTTTGAAACTTTCTTTTTTGGTTTCTCTGGGGGCAACAAGGGCGGCGGAGGCTTTTGAGGCGTCGACTCGGAAGTGGGCAAGGGTTGCACCTGCACCTCTTCAATTTTGACTTTTTTGTCGATATCAGAATCGAGTTTAATATCTTCTTCCTTTTCAGGCTTCATAATCGAGGAACACGCGACACAAACGCTCAAGGCCATCGAGACCGCGATACGCTTAAAGTCAGCCGACACGTCGAGCACCCCAGTTTTATTCACGAAGGCTTCGTTCCTTTCCATTTCCAGCGACGATGAATCCACATCCATTGATCGGGATATTGTCGCACGATTTCTTCAATCTTGTCGGTAAACTTTTGCGTCAAAGCGCTCAAGACCCGATCTCGATCACTCTCGGCCCCTAAGGCTTCATCATAGAAAAAAGGCTTGTCAAAAACCACATGAATCTTTTGATCCGCTCCCTCGTAGGAATAAATCGGCAAAACGGGCGACTTCGTCTTCAGGTGAAAAAGGGCAAGTCCATAGGCTGTCCCCGCCGGCCGGCCGAAAAATCGGGTCTCAAGACCGTAGGGTCGTCCCATATGCTGATCCAAAACAAAGGCCACAAGACCCTGATTTTTAAGCGCCTTCAAAATGGCAAAGGGAGTCCGCTCGCCATGGGGTTCAATGAAGTGAACGCCCTGAGCTCCCCGAACGGCAAACCAAATCTTGTTAAGCCAGACGGATCGGAAGAATTTTGTGATCACATGAACAAAATAACCTTTTCGAGCGATCACATTCGCCAAAACATCTCCGTGGCCTAAGTGAAGTGTGAGCAAGAGGACTCCCCGATTCTTCTGAAGAGCTTCTTGAAGATGGGGCTCGTTATGAAAGACGCATTCCCGGGTCATCCACGACTCATTGATCGAGGGGATCAGAAAGAATTCGGCGAAGTTCTCTGTCAACATGCAGACCGAGCGACGTCCGACCTGCACTCGGCTCTCGAGGGTCCAATCAGGAAAGGCCTGACGAAGATTTTCCAGAACGACCTGGCGACGAAAACGAAACACATCAAACCAGAGCCACCCTAAGGGTGTCCCCAACGACCGCACCCACCGACGTGGCCACGGACTCAAGATCCAATTCAGACTACGTGCCCACCAACTCATTTAGTTTTTTATCCCAATAAATTTTCCAGGCTTGAGCATCCTTGATTTCAGTTCCGATATCCACCACAGCCCAATTTCGATTCTTCGTGACCCAAGACTTCAGCTTGGCCTCGTCCTTTTCCGTCGTCACAAGATAATCAAGTTGTAAACGGGTCAACTCACGCTCAAGATAACCGACTTCCGCAGGACTATAATGATGATGATCTCGAAAGAAAAACGGGAAGGTCATCGTCTTCGGGAACTGCTTCTTCACGAAGTCTTCAAACTGCTGTGGGTTTCCCAGAGCGCACACGACACCGACCTTTTCAGGGGCCCGATCGATCTCGTTCCCCTCGAGAGTCCGAAGTCTTAAGTAACGTGTTTCAAGTGGAAAAACAGGAATTCCCGCAGGTAACAAACCCTTCACCTGCTCCACAACTTGGGGCTGAACGAGTTCCGTGCGAGTGAGAAAGATCGCATCGGCTTTCTTCAAGGCGGAAATGTCTTCTCGAAGGGTGCCTTCGGGAAAGGTTTTCCAATCCTGAATCCGAGTGCAATCCAACAGCACTCCGTTCCAGTCCTTCTTCAAGCGATGATGCTGAAATCCATCGTCGACCACGACAAGTTGAGTTTCCTTTTCTTGGGCGGCCAGAAACGCGACTCGAGCTTTTTGAGCTCCTGTGAAAACTCGAAATTTTGGATTTCGAATTTTGTACAAGCACGCTTCGTCGCCAAATTGCCGAGGGTTCTTGGAATCCTCAACAGAGAGCTCATGGGGCACGCGCTGTTTCGCTCGGTAACTTCGAGTCACGATCGCAGGCCGAAGCCCACGGGCGAGTAAGTCCCCGACAAGCTGAAGCACAAAGGGAGTTTTCCCCGTTCCCCCCATCGAGAGATTTCCGACCGAGAGCACGGGCTTACGCACATCCAAAGTTTTCAACCATCCCCGCTCGTAAGCTTGACGGTGAAGATTTGCGATCTTCCCGTACAGCCAAGCCAAGGGACGAAGAAGGGATTTCACGAAAGGTACCTCTCAAGGATTTTCACGACACGCGAAGTGGCGCCCCGATCCCCTAGTTTCGACTTTAAGAGTTTGAGTTTTTGAATCACAGGAGCCTGGGACTGAGGATTCGAGATCCATTGATCCAAGAGCTTGAAAAGCTCTTCGTCTGTTGCGCGCCACTGAAATCTTTCGGGCACGACCTCTTCGCCCAAAATCAAGTTCACTAAACCAAAATACCCTTTCACCACAAGCTTGGCGAAAAGGGCCGTCATATTGCTCATGCGGTACATGATCACCATGGGTTTTTCTAGCAATCCCACTTGAAGTGTGGCCGTTCCCGAAGCGGCCAGCATCACGTCAACAAGATGAATCATCTCGAAGGGATCGGTTCTCAAAAGCTGAAAGGAAAATCGAAAATCTTCCATGTAGGCGAGGATCTGTTCCTTTTCGATGGTCGGGGCACACAAAATCACAAGCCTGAGATTGGGGTGTTTACGCATCAGTTCGCCCGCCACCCGAAGCTGCTGGGGCAAATGATTTTTGAGTTCCAACCGCCGACTTCCCGGCATCAACCCGAGCACCATCTCTTGATCCTGAATGCCACAGCGATTGCGGTGCAATTTGCGATACTCAGGATCGAAAAATTTCTCATCGACCTCATCTAGCAAGGGGTGACCAACAAATTCACAGGGAACTTCATGCTGCTCGTAAAAGGCCACTTCAAAGGGAAAAAGAAGAAGCGCCTTATCACAGTACTTCTTAATGGTTTTCACTCGGCCCTTACGCCAAGCCCAGACCTGCGGAGAGATGTAGTAAACAACTTTCAAACCTAAAGCCTTCATCTTTTTTGAAAGCATCAGATTGAATTCGGGGTAATCCATGACGACAACAACTCGGGGTCGGCGTCGAGCCGCTTCTTCCACCAGTCGATCGAAGACGGCTTTTAATTTTTCGTATTGAGCAATAATTTCTGAAGCGCCAACAACGGCCATTTCTTCGGATTTACCCAAACGTTCAAAACCCAGATTTTCCATATCCTGGGATCCCACTCCGAAGGCGTGAATGTTACGACCCTGTCGTTTCCATTCTTGTAGAATTTTAAGAGCGTAATGGCTGCTTGAGGCCTCGGCCGCAACAAACATGACAGAGACTGGACCTGAATCAACGCTTGAGTTCGGATCCTTGACAGAGTTTGGGCCCGAGGTCACCTCGACCATTGTTCAATCCACGTCAAGGCTTGAAGTCCGTCTTCTCCCGTCACAGCAGGAATTTTATCTTCAAGAACAGCGCGTGCAAAGGATTCCGTCTCTTGAGCCAAAGCATCTTGCTTTTCAACAGTCCAAGTCTTGATGGCCACAGGCTCCGCAGCTCCGGGCGTCGCAACATGGTGCTGGATTTCAAGAGTGCCCAAATGAGCCCAAAGAGTTTGATCCTTTTGAATCCACTGAAGCGATCGCTGGGGCACGACACTGATGCGGCTTGCGGTCATCACCGCCTTTGGACCGCTCTTCAGCTGCACGTGCACTTCGGACCAATCCCAAGTGGAAGTAAAAACTTTTTTCTTTTCAACATGGGCCGACTGGATCTGAGAGCCTGTAAGCCAGGTCACCAAATCTACATCATGGATCATCAAATCATGAAGGACGCTGACATCCGCCGCACGAGTCTTAAAAGGACCCTCTCGTCGAAGAATCAAGAGCTCGGGATTGAGCGAAAACTTTTTCTTCACTTCAAGAATAGCGGGATTGAAGCGCTCGATGTGACCCACCGCGAGCTTTAAATTTTGCTTTTTAGCAAGGGCTACGATCTCTTCGCCTTGAGGAAGAGTGGCCGTGATGGGTTTTTCCACGTTGACGTGAATCCCATTCTGCAAACACCACTTGGCCAGTTCATAGTGAGCCTGGGTGCTCGCCGCAATGGTCACTAAATCCACTTGACCCTTCAGCTGAGCCACTTCCGTGAAGGCCTTGACTTTTAAGTCCTGGGCGATTTTCTGCGCTCGATCCGAGCTGGCATCAAAAACACCGACAAGTTCCGCTATTTCCGAAGATTTGTACTTCTGGGCATGAAATTGGCCCAGATAACCTACGCCCAAAACCGCGGCTCTTAGCTTTTTCATTCCTCAGCCTCGTCACGCTCGGGGCGGGAATGTCGAGAAATTGCGATTCCCCGCTTTGAGCTTTTAATGAAATGAATCAAGTACTCGAGGTTCAGACTGGTGCGACACTCGCTCTGCACTCGCGCCAGAGCTTCATCCACAGTGCCCTTCCCCATAATAATAATACGAATCGCTTTATGAATATTCTGAACTTCTTCCTTCGAAAAACCCTTGCGCAGAAGACCGACCTTGTTGGTCGCGCGGACAAGAGCCCAATTCCCTTGAGCCCGAGAAAACGGAAGAATGTCCTTGTTCACGACCGAGCTGCCGGCCACAAACGCGTTACGACCGACCTTCGTAAACTGATTGAAGGCGCAGACCCCACCGATCACGACGTTGTCTTCAATCTCACAGTGTCCGCCCAGATGGGTGTCGTTCGCCATCACAACGTTGTTTCCGATTTTACAATCGTGACCAACGTGGGTGTAGGCCATAAAGTAGCAATTATTTCCAACGACGGTCTTGCCGTCCCCCTTCGAGGTCGCAAGATTCACGGTCGAGAATTCACGAAAGATATTATTGCTTCCGATGATCAGCTGAGTGGGCTCTCCTTTGTAGGAGATATCTTGAGGCGGACCCCCGATCACGGCCCCGGGACTGATGTGGTTGTTCTCACCAATCTCTAGAATTCCGTGGCGACTTCCCACTGTGGCGTGACCTTCGATGAAAGTTCCACGTCCAATCTTCACTTTGCCTTGGATCAAACAGTAAGGCCCGATCTCGACATCGGGCCCCAGCTCGACCTCCGCGGATAAAACACTCGTCGGGTGAACTTTTGCAGACATTTTATTTCTTCTTGTAAGTTTAGAAACGTTGTTTTACTTCTTCTCGAACGCCTTGATCACTTTTTCAGTGAGGTCATGGGCTGGATCAACAAAAAGCACCATCGCAGAATTTTCAATGACCAATGTGTAGCCGCCGTCTTTGGCGACCGAGTTAATCACGGTTCTCATCTTTTCCAAGATCGGCTGAGTGAGATCGCGTTCCTTCTTTTGAATCTCTTGCTGATTCTTGTTCAGAACATCGCGATACTTCATCATCTCTTCTTGAAATTCAGTTTGCTTCTTCGCCAGAACTTCTTCCGACAAGACAGACTTTTTCTTTTCCAAGTCTTCGCTCATCTTTTTCAGGTCGCCTTCTTTTTTCTGAAGTTCTTTTTTGCGCTTTTCAAATTCAGCCTCGAGCTCGGACTTGGCTTTTTTACCAGCAGCTGTCGCTTGAATGGCTTTTTGCATATCGACGAAACCAACTTTTGACTCGGCCGCATACGCAATTCCCGAAGCCAGAATCAAACTGATGAAAACTTTTTTCAACATACTCTTGTTCTCCTTAAAAAGGGGTTCCAATTGAAAATTCAAAGACTGAGTTATCATGATACACGCGATCTCGATTAAATGGGAATCCCCATTCAAAACGCAATGGGCCAAGAGGCGAGAACCAGCGAATCCCGAATCCCCAGTTCGAGTAGAGACTGTCTTCCATGATGTTGTCATCCGCAGCCCCGATATCATAGAAAGTCACCCCGAACATGTCGGCCTCTCGAATCAGAGGAAACATCAGCTCGGTCTGATACATGGCCTGCTGCTCGCCCCCGAAGACACGAAAGGCGCGAACCCGGGCCTCTTCGGCCCCGAGATTTTGCCCGACCGGTGGTGGCTGCTGAAAGCGAGTCAAAAGAGTTTGCGAAAGTCGACGTCGCCCTACTGTGGAGAAACGGTATCCTCGAAGACTGTAGGGTCCCCCTAAGACGAAGAGTTCGTTGAAAGGAACTGGCTCGCCGGATTCGGTGGAACCAATTCGAGCGTAACTCAAAGAGTTTCGCCAGACCACGTCCCAAAAAAGATTCTTGAAGAAGCGATAGTCCGCTCCCGCCCGGTAGTACTTCAAGTTCCCACCCAGAAGACCTGACTGAGAAAACGTCAGACGACCATAAACCCCTTTTGTGGGGCGCCAACGGTCGTTTCGCGTGTCGTACTCCAAAGAGCCGCCGATCAGGCCGGAGTCACCACTGGCGGTTTCCAAGGGGAACAGATCGGGATCTGTGACCAGCTCGCCGGTCGAATCGCGAACGGATCGTAAACGTGCAGTTGTATAGGTGTAGTTCAAGCCGGCCCGCAGAAACTCACTCAGTGGGTGGTTCGCAAAAAGACTGGCTCCGGTCTTTTCTTCATCGAAGTCCAAACGGCCCGAAACTTCCGTACGGAAGAGTCGGCCCCCTACGGCCCAATCAGTATCGTCATAGTAGGGCTCGGTGAAGCTCATATCGTACTGGTTAAACTGTTCCGATAACTGCAGCGACACACCTAGGTTCTGTCCCAAACCACGGAAGTTTGTCTGCTGGACAGAGCCCTGAAGCGCGAACCCCGCTCCGGTGCTGTAACCTGCCCCGATCTGAATCTGGCCAGTGTTTCGCTCTTTCACCACAATCTCGATATCCATGACATCAGGCTGATCCACGGGCGTTGAGGTCTTAAAGTTGACCTCTTCAAAGAAACCCAATCGTTGAATGTTCTCAAGCGAGAGTCTGCGGCGAGTTTCGTTGTAGAGCTCACCTTCCTGAATTCGCAGCTCGCGACGAAGCACCTTGTCCCGGGTTTTCGTATTCCCGACGACGGTGAAGCGCCCAAATTTCACTTTGTTGCCTTTGTCGAACTCAAAAATCAGATCGACCTTGCGCTCATCGTCCATAAAGCGAGTTCGAGGAATCACGTTGGCGTAGGCGTAGCCTAAGTCCCCGTACAGAGCCTGAAGATCCGCTAAGTCTTTTTGCAAAATGTCGTAGGCAAAGATCGTGTTGTCGTCGATCTTCGAGGTTTCAAGAAGCTTTTCTGTCGGAAAAAGCAGATCCCCAGCGAAGTCGACGCTGCCAACCGTGTACTGCTCGCCTTCTTCAATGCGAATCGTGATGTACAACCCCAAACGATCAGGCGTGAGAGTGACGACAGGTCGATCCACTTTCGCTTTCACGTAACCTTGGTTGTAGTAAATAAACCGAAGAATTTGTGTGTCGCGCTCAAAGGCATCTTGCTTGAACTGCCCTGAAGAGCTGATCGCCGAAAAGTAGCCCTCTTCCTGTGTAGCCATTTTGCCCTTCAGGAAATCATCCGAGAGCTTTTTGTTCCCGATGAAGTGGATTTTCTTCACCTTCACCTTTTCGCCCTCTTCGACCTTGAAGGTCAGGCTCACTCGATCACCCTCTTCCAAAGGCTGAATCACAGGTTCGATCTTTGCCAGGTAAAAACCTTTGTCCTCGTAGAGCTTCAGCATCTTGTCGAGGGCGTCTTTCATTTTCGCTTGGTTGAAGATTTCAAAAGTTTTAAAACCGCTGGCCTCTTGAAGTTCATCGGCCTTGAGCTCTTTATTCCCCTCGAAGGTGAGCTCCCCCAAGACGGGCTTTTCAACAACGTGATAATTCAAGACGCCATTTTCAAAGCTCACATCAATCGCGTCGAAGTAACCACTTTGATACAAACTCAAAATATCTTCGCGAATGCGCTCGCGGTCCACGGTCATTCCGGCCTGAGTGGCCACTTTGTTCAAGACGGCATCTTTCTCAAGTCGCTTTGTTCCCGTGACCTTGATGTCCTTGATGACCGCGCCCGCCGTCAATCGCGAGCCCTCGGATTCGGCCTTCTCAGTCGCCTTCGAGTTGGATTTTGAAGCCTTTCGAGAACGCTTCGGAGCCGGCTTTGACGATGCGCGGGAAACAGCCTTGCGGGGACGCGGTTTGACCTCTTGCGAAATCGCGAAGGAGAGAAAACCCAGCAGGACAAGCCCCAGGACGAGAAACTCGCGGATCAGTCGGTGTCGATTCATTAAGAAATGCAAGTCCTTTCAAAGGCTTATCGAAAACAAGCGAAATCGTATCGAAGAAACTGGACTCCGTCAACGAAGCCAGTGACCATCTTGCAATTTCAGTCGGCGAGGAAATCTTTTTGCCATCACTTCATCATGAGTCACAACGATCAAAGCAGCTCCCGATTCGCGCTGAAGCTCGAAGAGAAGTTGCTGAACAATCGCGCTATTCTGACTATCCAAATTTCCCGTGGGCTCATCCGCCAAGATCAAAGCGGGCTTCTTCACAAGCGCTCGCGCCAAGGCCACGCGCTGACATTCACCCCCCGAAAGCTGAGTGGGATAGTGGTTCAAGCGATCTCCCAAGCCGATCTTCTCGAGAAGTTTTCGAGCCTCGTCCTCTTGGGGAGTTTCGTTCAGAATCCAAAAGGGCATCAGGATATTTTCAAGCACTGTGAACTCGTTCAAAAGATGGTGAAACTGAAAAACGAAGCCCAATTTTTGCGAGCGAAAAAGTGAGATCTCGTCATCCGACATTTTCTCAAGCGGGCGGCCTTGAAACTCGAGGCTGCCCTCATCGGCGCGATCCAGAGTACCTAAAATATGAAGAAGGGTGCTTTTTCCCGAGCCTGAAGCTCCGGTGATACAAAGCGCCTGACCCGCCGCTAAGTCCAAAGAGATCCCCTTCAAAATCTCAAGACTTCTCTCGTCGGTGGAGTAGGTTTTTTTAAGGTTGGTGGCTCGAAGAAGAAGATCACTCATATCGAAGTCCTAAGGCAGGAGGTCGTTGGGCTGCCCGGTAGGCCGGAAGCAATCCCGCAGTCAAACTGAGAATCCAGGTCACGGAAACGATCCACACAAGATCCCAGCCCCGTACCTGCAAATCAATCTGTCCAATTTTGTAAACCGAGGCTGCGATCAACCCCCAGTGAGCCTGATAAAGTGTGAGCGCCTGAGCGGCCAGCCAACCCAACATCAAGCCCATACCCAGCCCCACCGTTCCCAGTGCAAGACCTTGAAAGACAAAGAGCTTCAAAATTTGGCGGCGGCTAAGGCCCATCGCTTGCAAAACCGCGATGTCGGTTGCGCGCTGAAGAGTCTGCAGCAGAAGATTCGAGGCCAACGAAAAGATCGCCACCACCACAAGAATCAGAACCACAACGAAAATCACTCTTCGCTCAATCTCGACCGCGACGAAGGTGTTCTCATGTTCCGATCTCCAGTCCCGCACCCAATAGGGCGAGCCCAATTTTGAAACCAAATCGGCCGCCATCGCGTCAGCCAGCTCGGGCTCTGAAACTTTCACGAGGAGTCCGCTGTAGCGCGAGCCCACTTCGGCCAGCCTTTGCACCTCGCGAAGATCGGCGATGATGAGGCGCTCGTTCCACTCATACTTTCCAAGATCCAAGATTCCTGAGATTCGAAATTGCCCAACCGTGCGCCGATAGCCTGATGTCTCGAGCTCGCCGAATCGCGGGACCACCACACTGATGGAATCCCCGACCGTTTTTCCAAGCCGCTGAGCCAGTTCACGACCGACAAGAATTTCCGAACGTTCAAGACCGGATTCTTTTTTGGTGCGAAACTGCAGACGGCCTTCAAGCAGACGGTTCTCAAGCTTCATGACGTTACGAAACGTTCGCGCATCCAATCCCTGCAGCACCACACCCTGCACAACGCCGGGACCGGCGACAAGGCCCTCAAGAGTCAAAAACGGCGTGGCCTCTTCGACACGAGAATCAAGATTCTGAAGCTGGTGAAAAAAATCAGGCCAGGGCTCCAGCTGGGCCGAACGTTTGATCGCGGTCAGATGTCCGCGCACGTCCGTCAGCGAGGTTTGCAGCGTCTTTTCAAATCCCGACATGACGGCCAGGGACACGTAAAGAACCGCGACACCCAAAGCCAGCCCGCCCAGCGCAAACAGACTGGCGCGCGCCGAGAGCGCTCGAGGGTTCCAGAAGAATCGTTTCAGCAAAAGAGTTTCGATTCGCATCACGAAGGCGACCCCGGTGCCGCGTCTTGCACCTGAGATTTCAAGTAGGACATGATGAATCCATCTAAGTCCCCGTCCATCACGTCTTGAACCTGATTGGTTTCAAAGTCCGTGCGATGGTCTTTGACCAATTGATACGGATGCATCACGTAGGACCGAATCTGCGATCCCCACTCGTTCGCCTTTTTTGTGGCATTCATCGCATTTTTTTCGGCATTGCGCTTTTCCACTTCGCGCTCGTAAAGAGCGGCCTTGAGCATCTTGAGCGCTTTTTCTCGGTTCTGGATTTGGGATCTTTCCACCTGACACTGAACAACGATTCCGGTTGGGATGTGATACATCCGGACCGCAGAATCCGTCTTGTTCACGTGCTGTCCACCCGCCCCGCTCGAGCGGTAGGTTTCCACTTTCAGTTCATCCGGGCGCACTTCGATGTTGATGTCCTCATCGACTTCGGCCCAAGCAAAAACAGAGGCAAAGGAAGTGTGACGTCGAGCATTGGAGTCAAAGGGACTGATTCGAACTAACCGGTGAACGCCACTTTCGGCCTTCAGATACCCATAAGCATAGGGCCCCTCGATCAGCAAAGTGGCGGACTTGATCCCTGCGCCCTCTCCGTCGGTTCTCTCAAGTTCGGACACCCGGTAACCCTGCTTTTCGGCGTAGCGCATGTACATGCGGTAAAGCATTTCGGCCCAGTCACAGGCCTCGGTTCCGCCGGCGCCCGAGTTGATCGAGATGTACGTGGAGTTTGCGTCCATTTCACCATTCAAGACACGCTTGAGCTCAAGAGCTTTTCCAAGATCTTCCGCCACGCGAAGTTCCGACTTCACCTCTTTGAAGGAGTCTTCGTCTTGGGCTTCGAGAGCCATTTCCAAAAGGACTTTCGAGTCCTCGAGTTTTGATTCAAAGTCTTTCCACTCGGCGAGAGCCTTTTCGAGAAACGCTTTTTCTTTGTTGATTTTTTGCATTTCAGCCGGCTTTGACCAAATCGCGGGGTTTTCAGCCTGAAGGGACAATTCTTCCAAACGTTTCTGCTTGGAAGCTAAGTCAAAGATACCCCCGTAGTTCAGAGGCCAATTGATCAAGATCTGCGATTTTTCTTTTGACGAGATGGAGTTCGGCGACGATTGACATATCTCTTTGAAATAGCGTCAAAAATTTCATCTTGCAACCCAAACATTTCTTGGGCTTTTTCCTCGCTTTCCTCATGATCGAAGCCGAGCAGATGAAGGACGCCATGAAGCACCATGTAACCGAGCTCCATTTGATAGGTGAGCCCGTGCTTCTTTGCTTGGATTTTCAGCACTTGCGGGCAAAGAATCAGCTCCCCCAGCGAGTCCGTCTCGATGGGGTCGAAGCTTAGAACATCGGTCGCGTAATCTCGCCCCCGAAACTGGAGATTGATCTTATGAGCCTCTTTTTTTTCCAAGAAAACCAACGTGAGAGTTTTTCCTTGAAGGGCCTTCGGAAAACCCTTCGATTTGAGCGATCCAAAGACCTTCTCCACCCAAGTTTTGAGAAAACGCTGGGGCACGGGAGTCTTCGACTGATTAATGATGCTCACGATCATGGGGAAATTATGCGATGGGACCCAGGCGTTTGACAACTTGAGACTGATGGGTTGCTCTGGGGACTATGCCACAACCGCCTCGCGATCGTTCGACCTTTGAAGCCCTTCTTGAAATCGTCGCCCACCTGCGGGGACCCGAGGGCTGCCCTTGGGACCGCGAGCAGGATCATAAGACTCTGGCCCCCTACGCAATTGAAGAGATTTACGAACTGGTCGAGGCTCTGGAAGAAAAAAATGATCAGAAGGTCAAAGATGAACTGGGTGATGTGCTTTTTCAGGTGGCCCTGCATACGCAACTGGCCCAAGAGCGAAAGGCCTTTACGGTTCAGGATGTTTTAACAAATTTGAATGAGAAAATGATTCGTCGACATCCCCACGTTTTCGCCGACGTGAAAGTCAAAAACTCCGAAGAAGTCTGGAAGAATTGGGAAAAGATCAAGAAAGCCGAGAAAAAAACGCCCGGGCTTGAGATTCCGGAAGTTCTCCCCGCGCTCCAAAGATCCTACAAAATCGGAGTGAAGACGCAGAAGGCGGGTTTTGACTGGTCGAACGCCAAGCAGGTGCTTGAAAAGGTGAAAGAAGAACTTCAAGAGTTTGAAGAGGCCCAGCAAAACGGCGCCCCCTCCGCGATCGAAGAGGAACTTGGCGATCTGCTATTTTCGGTGGCCCAGCTGACTCGGCACTGCGGCTTTGAACCGGAACAGACTTTAAGAGCGGCCAATCGGAAATTTCTGACCCGTTACAATCAGATGCTCAAACTTTGCTTTGATCGCGGACTGACCTTTGAAGATCTGCCCCCCGCGGCCAAAGAGTCGCTGTGGCAAGAGGTCAAATCCCTCTCTCCCGAAGGTTCAAAGTCACATCCTTAATTCTGGAATTCGAAAAGATCTTCACAGAATGACGGCCGCCGAGGCGCGCGACGTTAGCGCGATTTGGTCAGGGTGAAGATTGGATTCATGCACAGGGACCGCACAGTTCGATTCGGTGAGTAGTCGCAGTCGTTGCGGCGAAGATGATCTTCTGTAAGCGAACCGCGGCTGATGGCGGCGGTCCAAACAAAGATGAGCATGACAGTGGTCAGACTGGGATTTGTCCACTGCTGCAGCTGTCGATCCAGACGCTCAGCGGCCGATTGGTACAAGAAGGCCGCAAGGATGACGAACCCCACCCAAGCCCACCAAGCAGGAGCGGTCCACTCAACGGCCGACAAAAAGGGCCGCGCCAACTGATCCTCAATCCACATGTGCTCACGGTGAACATGGAAGAAGGCAAAATCCCGAGTGTAGATCAAGACGATCAAAAACCAGGAAACCAAAAGATAAAGCCGAACCGGAACGGCACTTCGAAAACCTTCGCGCAGAAAAACCCGCCTCAAGACAAGGGCCACCACGACGGGCGCGAGCCAGTAACCCACGATCAAAAGATCAAAACGAAAACCCATGAGCAGAGTTTGAGTCAGTCGCTCGCGCTCGGATTCGGGGAAATAAAAATAGGACTGAACAATGCGGGCCAGGCTTAAACAAAAAGCCATCATGCAGGTCCAAATCGCGTAGGAAATAAACATCATCGCGTAACGACCACGGCAGAGGAAGTTTTGGGAATTTCATGAGGCCGGCTCCAGATGAAGCCAACAAGGGCCACGAAAAATGCGCTCGTTCCAAACTGAACCCAGAAAGGAATTTGCGGCACCACCCACATCACAAGTCCACTTACAAAAATCATCAAGGACGCCCAACACTTGATCGGCACTCGAATGACTCCGTAGGTTCTCCAGTCGCGGATCGACGGCCCGAATCGGCGATGGTTCAAAATCCAGTCGTGCAAGGGATCCGAGCCCTTCGAGAAACAAAACCCGGCCAGAAGAACAAAACAGGTGGTCGGAAGCAGAGGAACGAAAAGACCGAGGATGCCCAAGGACAAGGACACAACGCCCCCTCCGACAAAGAGGGCCTTTTGAATTCGGCGAATTGGAGTCTGCATCTGTTATCAGTGATAGCACGGGGGCTACCCCTTGAGAAGAAAATTCCGCCCCGTCCCAAAACGGAACAAGGCGAAACAATTGAGATTTGAAACCAGGGCCTAATCCCCCGAAGGACTGGCCGCGTGCAAGACCGGAGGTTGTTGAACCGGAGGCTTTCGCATTTTCTGCGAGGGCGTCGGACGACTTCCTTTTTGAACGTGTGCGACGCGAACCGGGCTGCGCTTCTGAAGCGATTCTAAAATGGCTTCGACAATAGCCACATCTGCCAATCCCTCAACAAATGAGGGTTCGGGGGCACGCCCTTTCAGGATGCAGTCAGAAAAATAAGAAATTATGCATATGCACTTGACTGGAGTTGAGGCTTCAGGTCGAATATAGGTGATTTGGAATACCCCAAGAATCTACAAGATTTTGACCGCCTTTTTCCCGATGACGCCAGTTGCTTGAGGTTTTTAGAGC
>JBKDHV010000011.1:0-18197 GCA_046336915.1 Bdellovibrionales bacterium | reverse complement strand
GACTCGGACTCTATAACCAAGATCCTTCTATGACACAACGAGAAAACTCCCCTACAACCGCCGTCCCTCAAGAATTCTACAACCAGGCTCCGCCGATCAATCATGATGTGGGTCGCGGCCGTGGGGTCTTCATTTCGACCTACGGTTGTCAGATGAACGTGAACGACACCGAGCGTATGTACGCGCTTCTTGAGATGTCGAATTTCACTCCCGTGCAAAAGGCCGAGGACGCAAGCCTCATCATCATCAATTCTTGCTCGATTCGTGAAAAGCCGGTTCACAAGGTTTATTCCGAAGTGGGAACCTATCGCGAGCTCAAGGCGAAAAATCCCGAGCTTTTGATCGGTGTTGGCGGCTGTGTCGGTCAGCAAGAAAAAGACAAGCTGATGAAAAAGCAGCCCCTCATCGATTTTGTTTTCGGGACCGATGCGATCGATGAACTTCCGCAGACTCTGCAATCTCTCTTAGGTCGCTCCACTCGCGAAAAAGTGGTGAACGCGGCCTTTCATCACAAAGAGCCCTACCATGTGGACACTCTGGTGCGAAATCCAGGGGTCTCGACTTTCGTGAATATCACGAAAGGCTGCGATAACTTCTGCAGTTTCTGTGTTGTTCCCTACACGCGAGGTCGCGAAAAATCGCGGCCTTTACGTCATGTAATCACGGATATTCACGGCCTGGTGAAACGAGGCGTGAAAGAGGTGACTTTACTTGGGCAAAACGTCAACTCCTACGAGTCCGAATGTGGGGCTGACTTTGCGGATCTGTTGAAGGCTGTGGCTATCGAGACGGGAATCGAGCGAATTCGTTTTACGACCTCGCACCCGAAGGACTTTGATCAGAAGCTTGTCGATGTGATGGCCGCGCACCAGAATAAAATTTGTAAATACATCCATCTGCCTTTTCAGAGCGGAAACTCTCGCATTCTTGAGCTCATGAACCGTGGTTACACGCGTGAAGAGTATTTGGAAAAAATCCGCATGATCAAGGCGACGATTCCCAATGTGGTTCTGTCGACAGACATCATCGTGGGCTTCCCCGGAGAAACCGAAGAGGAGTTCCTGGATACCGTGAGCCTGGTGCGTGAAGTGGGCTTTGAGACGATCTTTGCGTTCAAGTACTCGCCGCGCCCCAATACCAAAGCCGCGCGCTTTGAAGATCAAGTTTCTGAAGAGGTGAAATCCGATCGCCTGAACCGTCTTTTCGAGTCCCACAACGAAATGTCGTTTGAGCTCGTCAGGAAATATGAAAACCAAGTGTTACAAGTCTTGGTGGAAAAAAGCGAGACAACCGAGGGGAAACTCTCGGGCCGCAGCACGCAAAATAAGCTCGTCTACTTTTTGGGCCCTGAGCATTTAATTGGCCACACGGTTCCTGTGAAAATCACGAAGGCCTTCCCGGCCGTTTTCCGCGGCGAGTTGGTGGAAAATGAATTGCCGGAAGCCCTGCGCAGACCCGTGACAAAACCTTCAAGTGCCGCGACAGTTGAGTCGATCCAAGTCGGGGAGGGACCGGCGTGACCAAGACTCCGTTTATCGATCTGCAATCCTTGCTTCACACCGAGATGGTGTTTCAGGAGCAAAATGAGGGTGAAGAGGTTTTTCACCAGCAGGATCTGATTGAACTTCAGCCCTACGGCGTGTCTTTGGTTCCCGATGCCCAACGTCCCTTTTTGATCTTCCGCGATGCAACTCAGCAGTACACTTTGCCTGTTTTTTTGAATCCTCTTGAGGCCGGAATCGCGCTTACTCAGTCCAACAAATCGATCGCGCCAATCACTCCTCACAGTTTTGCGCTGGAATTGCTCAAGTCTCTGCAGATTCGCGTCTTGCAGTGTGTTTTTGTTCAGATCAAGGGCCCGCATCAGTTCGTTCGGGTCTACTTCCAGGGTCATCCGTCTTTGAACTCCCTGAAACTGCGAGCCGACGAGGTGATGTCTTTTGTGCTGCAGGCGGGAGTGCCGGTCTATGCCACGAAGGGCTTTATTAACAAATCCAAGCTGCTCAACGCGCAGATTGAGGGTTTGAAGGCGCAAGACTTCGCGGGTCGACACCAGCTCGTTCGTAAAAATCAGATCTTTATTCAGTAAGCCGGGCTGCGAGAGAAGCTTTTTTCGGCTTGCGGCACGAGGGAACTTGTTCGCTCTTGCACCTCTTCATAAAATCCTGACAAACTGGGGCTAGTCTCTTCTGATGTTCAGAGGTAGGAGTTAAAGATGTCGGGTCCACTTTTCGAAGCTCGCGGCCATTTTCCAGTGTTACATAAAAATTGTTTCGTCGCGCCCACCGCCGCCATCATTGGTGATGTCGAAATCGCAGAAGGGGCAAGCATCTGGTTCCACTCGGTTCTTCGTGGGGATGTGATGCCAATTCGAATCGGGCGCGAAACCAATGTGCAGGACAATACGGTGATCCACGGGACCTTCGAAAAAGTGGGAACTACCCTCGAAGACCGAGTGACGATTGGGCACTCCTGCATTCTGCACGGGACCCATGTCGAGCGCGAGTGTTTGATTGGGATGGGAAGCATTCTGATGGATGGCTCGCGAATTGGGGCCGGCAGCATCGTCGGAGCGGGCAGCCTTGTCACCGAGGGTTCGGTGTTTCCGCCAGGAGTTCTGATTCTAGGGCGGCCGGCGAAAGTGATTCGTCCTTTGAAGCCGGAGGAAGCGAAGTTTCTTCCCAAGAGTGCGGACAACTATATTTTCTATCAATCGTGGTACAAAAAGTAAGGAAGGTGGTCCATGGACAACGGGAACGTGGCTCTTACATTTGATGACATTCTTCTAATTCCTCAATACTCGGAGATTGTGCCGAGCGAAGTGCAGCCGAAAAGTTTTTTCGCGCGCAACTTGCACCTGACGATGCCGGTTCTTTCAGCCGCCATGGACACGGTGACGGAAAATAAGCTGGCTCGCGTGATGGCGCAAAACGGGGGCCTGGGAGTGATTCACAAGAATCTCTCGATTGATCAACAGGCCTTCGAAGTTGAAAAAGTAAAAAAGTACGAAAGCGGGATGATTCAAGACCCGATCACTTTGGGCCCTGATCACTGGGTGCGCGAGGCGCTTGAGGTGATGGCGCGCTACTCGATCTCAGGGGTGCCGATCACGGTGCAAGGCAAACTTGTGGGAATTCTCACCAATCGCGATCTGCGTTTTGAAACGAATCTTGATCAGCCGGTGAAGAATCTGATGACGAAGGAAAAGCTTGTCACCGCCGAAGAGGGAACAACCCTTGAACAGGCAAAAAAAATTCTTCAGCGCCATCGCATCGAAAAACTTCCGGTGGTCGATAAGAACGGCTACTTGAAGGGGCTGATCACGATTAAGGATATTGAAAAAGCACAAGCCTATCCCCACGCCACAAAAGACAGTCACGGGCGCTTGATGGCTGCGGCCGCGGTCGGTGTGGGACCCGAGGCCTTTGATCGCATTGCAGCTCTCGTGCAGGCCCATATCGATGTGGTCTGTGTGGACACGGCTCACGGGCATTCGAAAAATGTGATTGAGATCGTGAAACACGTGGCCCAGCGCTACCCCGATGTGATGATCATGGCTGGAAACGTCGTCACCGCCGAGGCCACCGAGGCCCTGTGCCGAGCCGGAGCCGACGTCGTGAAAGTCGGCGTAGGGCCTGGAAGTATCTGCACCACACGAATCGTGGCGGGTGTGGGAATGCCTCAGATTTCGGCGGTTCAAGAGTGCGCGGCGGCCGCTCGCAAACTTGGAAAAACGATTATCGCCGATGGTGGAATTAAATACTCAGGCGATCTGACCAAGGCGCTGGCCTTGGGTGCGAATGCTGTGATGATCGGAAATCTTTTAGCTGGAACTGATGAGGCTCCCGGTGAAACCATTCTTTATCATGGCCGCACTTACAAAGTGTATCGCGGCATGGGAAGTCTGGGCGCAATGGCGGAAGGGTCTAAAGATCGTTACGCTCAAGCCGATATCGTCGATGAATCGAAGCTTGTGCCCGAGGGAATCGAGGGACGAGTGCCTTACAAGGGTAGTGCCTCGGCGGTCCTTCATCAACTGGTCGGAGGATTGAAATCCGGCATGGGTTATTTGGGAGCGCGAAATATTGAAGAGCTGCAAAAGCGCGCGAAATTCGTTCGCATCAGTCAGCAGGGACTTCGTGAGTCTCATGTGCATGACGTCAGCATCACCAAGGAAGCGCCTAACTATCGATTGGAGTCGTAACTTACATGCGTGGATTTTTGATTCTTGATTTTGGTTCGCAGTACACCCAGATCATTGCACGTCGTCTGCGGGACTTAGGGTTTTATTCGGAAATTGCCCCCTTTGATTTGCCGCTTGCGCAGATTCAAGCAAAAAACCCCTGGGGCGTGGTCTTAAGCGGGGGACCGCAGTCAGTTTATGAAACGAGCTCTCCAAAGCGCGATGTGCTGGAACTTGAAAAACATTTTCCGCTTTTAGGAATTTGCTATGGCTTTCAGCTGATGGTTCATCAAAACGGCGGCCGCGTGAAGCCCTCGAATTTTCGAGAGTACGGGCGTCAGGACCTTCATTGGAAAAAACATTTCCGTGGATTACCGCAAAATCAAAAGGTCTGGATGAGTCACGGGGATGTGGCCGAGGCCGTGCCCGATGTTTTTGAAGTCCTGGCCGAAACCGCCCATCATCCAGCGGTCATTCGCTCGACAAAGATGAAGATGCTGGGCGTGCAGTTTCACCCGGAAGTCTTTCACACCGAACATGGCGAAGAGATCTTTCGTGAATTTGTCGAGATCTGCGGGGCGACCCCGCAGTGGAACTCGCAATCGATCTTAAGTGAGATCGAGCGCTTTGTGACGGACAAGGTGAAACCGAATGAGCGGGTCCTGTGCGCTCTCAGCGGCGGGGTGGATTCCACAGTCGTTGCAACACTGTTACATAAGATCTTGAAGCTGGGTCAGCTTCAGTGTGTGTTCGTCGATACGGGTCTGATGCGAGATCGTGAGGGGGACGAGGTGATGGCGGCCTACGCCCAGCTGGGGCTTCCAGTCGCCAAAGCCGACGCGCAGGAAATTTTTCTCTCCGCCCTACGAGGGGTTTCGGATCCAGAAAAAAAGCGAAAAATTATTGGCGCGAAGTTCATTGAAGTTTTTGATCAAACAGTTCGCGATTTAGGGCAAAGTTACCAGTGGCTTGCGCAAGGGACCCTTTACCCTGACGTGATTGAGTCGGTCAGCCTGCACGGAACGAGTGTGACAATTAAATCCCACCACAATGTGGGGGGATTACCCGAAAAAATGAATTTAAAGGTGCTCGAGCCCGTTCGTTATCTGTTCAAAGATGAAGTCAGAAAGATCGGCGAGTCCTTGGGAATTCCCGGATCTTTTTTATACCGACATCCTTTTCCAGGACCTGGGCTTGCGATTCGAATCTTGGGTGAAATTACCGATGAAAGAGTCAGAATTCTTCAGCAAGCGGATCGTGTTTTTTTAGATTTTTTACGAGAGAAGAATATCTATCAAGAGATCTGGCAGGCCTTCTCGGTCCTGCTTCCGGTGCAATCGGTGGGCGTGCAAGGCGATGCCAGAACCTACGATGCGGTTTTGGCCCTGAGAGCTGTCACCAGTCGCGATGGGATGACGGCGGATTGGTATGATTTTTCGTTTGATCATCTACGCGAAGTTTCCAACCGGATCACGAATCGTGTGAAGGGGATCAATCGTGTGGTCTACGATGTGACCTCGAAGCCTCCGGCGACGATTGAGTGGGAATAGCGCTCCGGGCTCCCCTCAGGGAGAACTCGGGCTGACGCTCCGGACCCTCCTCCAGAAGAACTCGGGCTCCTGCCCTCGCCCGGTTCCCCGCCCGTGGGGCGGGGAACGCTTCACGCTTCCGGGAGGTTCTTCTGGAGGAGGGTCCTCCGCTTGGTGTTGGGGAGGTGAGAAGGCTTTGGCCTTGTGGACTGTGGGTGGGGTTGGTGGGGGTTTAGGGATTGATCAGTTTTTGGAATTGAGGGGACTTGTTGAGTCGGTCGAAGAAGATTTTTGCGCCGTGGGCAGTCCAGTGGTTTTGGTCAAAGTAAGCGAACTTTTCGTCCACGAAGAATGGACACTCGTCTTTGCAGAATACTTGGTAAACATCGACGTAATCGATACCTAGATTATTAGCTAGCTCGCGACTGAGTTTGCGTCCGGGAAGATCATTGATGTGGATTCGATTCAAATAGTGGTTCATACCTTGAACGGACGAGTGGCCCTTGACGAGGCGATTAATGGACACAGACTTCGGTGCTAGGTAGGGTTTCGGACCAAAAAAAGCAATTCTGAGGTCGGGATTGATAGAACGAATTTGAGAAAGAACCCTTCGATAGTGTTTCGAAGTAGATTTGGGCTCTAACCGCTGTGACCACCACTGTGAAACAATCAGGAGATGAGCGACTTTCAGCTCGGGGGACGAAAGGAGCTGGACATAAGCCTCCTTGCAAGTGGGCTCCTGTTCTGCAAACCCTCTTTTGAAGAGGCTGAAGGCTGTGCAACCGTGGTCAAAAGAAATCATTTTCAAGCCGAACTGTTCCGAGTTTTCCAAGGATTTATAGATGTCAAAGGCTTGGCTGTCGCCAAAAACGACGACTTTGAAAGGGCGACTTGAAAACTCTTTCTCGAAGTTGCTCGAATGAAAACGATGGCGCTCCAGCTCGAGAGTCGCTTCATCCATCAAAAGATCGCCTTTGAACCGAGAGGGAAATCCTCCCGTATTGTAGGTTGCGAAACCAACAAGCCCGGCCAGACCAAGGAAGGCCACCAAAACTCGAGCCGCTTTTGGGTCGCTGGGTCCAAAGCGAATGGGGGACTCAATAAATCGAAAGGTGAGCCAGGCCAGAAGAAAAGAGGACAGAATGACTCCTCCTCGAACGCTCAAACTTGGTTCTTCGATATGCAGAATGCGAGCAAAGGCCAGAAGGGGCCAATGCCAAAAGTAGAGGGGAAAGCTCAGTTGACCGATCCCCATCATCCAAGGACTTGCCAGGATTCTACGCTCGAACCACGACTTCGAGCTTCCGGAAATCACGAGAAGCGAGCCAAGAACAGGAAATAGAAGTTGCAGACCTAGTGTGCTCGCAGATGAAGGGCTCTCCAAGAAACTGGAGAGAATAAGAATAAAACCAAGAATCGGAGCGCCTTGATTGAACCAGGGGGTCCAAGGGGATTGTTGGAATTGAGATCTCATCTTTGCGAGCAAACTCGAAACATCGGACTGTTGGCTTCGATCCTGATTCTTTGAAAAGATCGCAAGTGCGGCTCCACAGAGAAATTCCCAAAGTCGTGTCGCAGGCGAATAAAATGCCAGATCCGGATCAAACGATGACATCGTGATATAGAGACTCATCGAAACGAAGATAAGCCAGAAGATCACGCGCCTGAAGTTCACGTGTCGCTTCCAACAAAAGACTAGGACAACTGGCCAGATGAGATAGAATTGCGCTTCGGCGCCTAGACTCCAAAGGTGCAAAAGAGGTTTTGCTTCTGAAGACGGTTCGAAATAGCCGGTTCCATTTTGCAAAAGAAGATTTAAGACAAAGCTGGAGGCACCAAGAAGATCACGACCAAATCTTCCGTAGTCCTCGGGAAGAAGAATGAACCACCCCAGGGCCCAGGAGCTCAAGAGAACGAGAGCCAAGGCTGGAGCCAGACGCAAAAACCGACGGAGGTAAAAATCGCTGAATTTGAAGGTGCCCCGTTCAAGTTGTTTCAGAGCCAGTTGGGAGATCAAAAAACCAGACAGAACAAAAAAGACGTCAACGCCTTTGAAGCCACCCTCGAGACTGTTTGGAAAGACATGGAAGATGAGCACACCCAGAACGGCGAGTGAACGGAGTCCCTCAAGTTCAGGTCGATAGTCTGAGCTGATGGTGCGATCGAAGGGTTTCCTCATGCAAGACAGAATGGTCCAAAAAAGAGAGTCTCGTTCAAAAAACTTTCCCTTCTAGACGACCTCCTGATTCAGCATACCTGAAGTCGTGAGCAAGTATAGAGCCCGAAGTCCGATTCTGTCTTAAAGTTCTGGAGGAGCGTCCTTCGCTTGACTTGGTTGACGTGCCTTCGCTTCGTGGGCGTAGGCGGCAAAAAGTGGAGCTGTTGAGCTCTTTATTTGCAGGTTACGGACATGCCCTCTGTCACGACTTGCGTGTCCGAGAGTTCGGGGCTCTTAAGGTTTCCAAGGTTTACTACCTTAGTTCCTGTCGAGTAGATCTTATATGTGACTCCAACAATTGACCGAAAATCATCGGATGTAACGACTGTGACAGATTCAAGGGACGAGTTGTTCGGCCTTGAGAAGAAAGTCAAAAACGGCTGCAATCCTGATTCATTAACGGCGATGTTGTGTGCAAGTATTACTTTATTCTTGATCCATCCATCTTCGCTGATCTTGGTGGTGCCGTGGCCAAGGAGCCTTTTCCAAACTGTTTGCGGAGAGTATCGGCAAATCAATTTGCTTTCAGAAAGAGCAAGAAACACCGCTTCTCCATAGGCTTGACCCTCTTTGCTAGAGCCAGATATTTCCCGAACCTGAGAAACTGTGGAGGGAACTTGCGCAAGCGCGGAAGTGCTGGCAAGTGAGATGATGGTCGCAAGAAAAAAAAACGTGCATGGTTTCATATGGGACTCCTTTAAAAATTCGATATCGTCGGAAAGTATGTTGGGACCGATTCCCGACCTAGACTTCGAACGCCTTTTTCGGTGTCAAGTCGGTGCTAGAACCGTTCCAGCCTTTTCTAAGGGTTTAATTCGATTTGAAGGTAAATCGGGTGTATCGGAACTTGACGAAGTGCCGCGGATGTTGGAGGAAGTTTTTACACTCTGTCAAACAGAGAACCGGATGACGAAACGTTTGGTCTGCGGTTCTCCCAAGATTCTGTGTGTCAGAGATCCTTAAGTCAGGTGGCTAGGGGTTTGACATCGGACGCACGCGACTGGAATGTTGGGTTCACATTCCAGTTGCATTTAGTTCAAGGGTTTTCCTAAAATTGTCATCCAGATGGGAGCCTCGGTCCCTTTAAAAGGATTTGACGATCCTGTAATTTTTCTAGAGGTCGGTTCAGATTTTCTGCATCTCAACTTGAGGGGCCTTGTGCTAGTTTCGACCGGCTGAAGGGGGAAGATCCATGACATCGAAATCTCGAAAACTGTTGGGTTTTTGTTTGTTCCTGCTCGTCGCTTGCGGACAGAATGGTTCGATCGTGAGCCGTTCGTTTGAGGCCTCGCAAGATCTGCCGCAAGTTGCCGAACCTGTTTCCCCTGAACTTCGGCCAACTCGGGGGCCCCAATCTACCGAAACCGATCGTGCGATTTCAAAAAGCCAGACGGTGGTGGTAACGGAAACGACCCAAGCCGATGTTTTGATCGTGATCGATAACTCGGCCTCCATGCGCTATGAGCAAGCGAACATGGCCCAGCGCTTTGGCAGTTTGTTGGATGAGATGAAACCCTTGGACTGGCGATTAGCAATCATCACAACGGATGTTTCAGCTGATGCCCCTCGACGTGACGGACGCTTACTCGAGTTCAAAGGTCTGCCTGATACTTACTACCTTTCCGCGCAGATGCCTGAAGATGTCGTGAAGACCGCCTTTTCGGAAACAATTCAGCGGCCCTCGCGGGAAGGTCACGCAAATGAGCAGGGGATTAAAGCGACCTACCGCTCGCTTGAGCGAGAACAAAACTGGATGCGAGACGAAGGATCGTTCAACGTTGTCGTCGTCAGTGACGCGGACGAGAGTCCTCCCTTGGGTGCAGAGCCCGATCCTCGAAATAGTCCCAGTCAGCTGTTGAGCTTTATAAAAACGAAATTCCCTGGAAAACCCTTTTATTTTCACTCGATCATCGTGAAAGAGGGTGACGAGGAGTGCTTGAAAGTTGATGATCCCGCGAACGATGATAACGAAGGCTATGGCCGAACTTATGCCTGGTTGTCTGAAAAAACGGGTGGCGTGATTGGAAGCGTTTGTGAGGCGGACTACTCAAAGCAACTCAAGATGATCGGGCAAAAAGTCAGTCAGAAAGTTCGCTCGATTGAGCTTGAGTGCCGTCCCCTTGAAAACTCACTGACCATTCGAAACGACCAGGACCTTCCGATTCCGGCTTTTGTGGTTCAGGATCAAACCGTGCAACTCGCCGAACCCTTGCCCGTCGGCAAAAACACGGTCGAGTACAAATGTCCTGAGTCTGCGGGACAGTAAACTCATTCATAAGGGGCATGGCCTCGCCCCGCCTAACGCGCCGCACTTTCTGGCGCAGATCCTTCTAAATCCAGGCTTCTCGGCTGCAATTTCGGAGAAGCTTTGTTAAGAGTGAAGAATGTCCTTTGTCCATCTTCATACCCATTCTGAGTACTCACTTCTCGAGGCCTCTGCGCGCTTAAAGGCGCTCGCTAAAAAAGCCAAAGAATTTGAAATGCCGGCTCTTGCTCTCACTGACAACGGCAATATGTTTGGTGCAATCGAGTTCTATTTTGCCTGTCAGGATCAGGGTGTAAAACCGATTCTGGGGCTTGATGCCTATGTGACGGCGGATCGCTTTGAAAAGAAGCAGGACCGCGACGCCCATCTGGGTGGACGACGGCTGGTCCTTTTAGCTCAAAATTTTAAAGGTTATCAGAACCTGTGTCAGCTTTCCTCGAAGGGGTATCAAGAGGGTTTTTATTGGAAACCCCGAATTGATGATTCCTTGCTGAAAGAGTACGGCTCGGATGTGATCTGTTTGACCGGCGGACTGCGCGGTGAGATTCCCGATCTCTTTTTGAAAGAGGGCCCCGAAGCGGCTCTGGCCCGACTTCGTCAGCTTCACGAAATCTTCGGGGATCGACTCTACCTTGAGATGAATCGCACCCTTCCGATTTGGAAAGAGATTAACACCTTTATTCTTGAGGCTTCGCGGATTACCGGAGTTCCCGTGGTGGCGGCGAACGATGTGCACTATCTCGTTCCGGATGATCAAATCGCTCAAGAGGTGTTGATCTGCATCGGAACGAACAGGACGTTAGCCGATGAAAATCGGTACAAACTGGGCTCATCTGAATTTTATTTAAAGTCCCCTGTCCAGATGAAGAAACTTTTTGAAGATGTTCCCGAAGCTCTTCAAAACACTCTTGAAATCGCCAATCGCTGCGAACTGAAGTTTAAGCTGAAGAACGACCAAGGTAAGCCGATTTATCACCTGCCCAACTTTCCTACGGAGCAGGGGCGAACCGTTCGGGAAGAGATTGAGTATCGTTCGCGTAAGGGCCTTGAAGTGCGTTTTCAGGAACGTCGCGCTCTGGGGCAAGAGGTGACGCCCGAACAACTCGAACAGTACGACAAGCGACTGAACTATGAGCTCTCGATCATCGATCGCATGGGTTTCAATGGCTACTATTTGATCGTTCAAGACTTCATCAATTGGGCGAAGGAAAATAACATTCCTGTCGGTCCTGGACGGGGATCCGGAGCGGGAAGTCTTGTGGCCTACGTTCTGCGAATCACCGACTTGGATCCGCTTCCCAACGCCCTGCTGTTTGAGCGCTTCCTGAATCCAGAGCGAATCTCGATGCCCGACTTTGATATCGATTTCTGCATGGATCGCCGGCTGGAAGTGATCCAGCACGTAACAGATAAGTACGGGGCTGGCAGCGTGTGCCAGATCATCACTTACGGAAAACTTCAAGCGCGGGCCGCGATCAAAGATGTGGGTCGTGTTCTGGGAATGACCTTTGCTGAAGTCGATACGGTGACAAAACTGATTCCTGAAAAGTTGGGAATCAACTTAAAAGAATCCCTGGAGACGGAACCTCGACTGAATGAGATGATGGAGTTGAATCCGCAAGTGGCGACTCTGATGGATCTCGCTCAACGAGTGGAAGGTCTGGTTCGACATGCGGGAATTCACGCAGCCGGTGTGATCATTGCCGATGGGCAAGTCACGTCTCATGCTCCTTTGTTCCGCGGAGCCGCCGATGAATCTGTCGTGCAGTATGATATGAAGCACGCGGAAAAGATTGGACTGATCAAGTTCGACTTTTTGGGTTTGAAGACCTTAACGCACATTCAGCGCGCTCTTGGACTGATCGAGAGAAATCGCAATCGAACTTTGAAGCCTCATGAAATTCCGATGGACGATGCCGCAAGCTTCGAGCTCTTGGGACGAGGCGATACTGCGGGCGTGTTTCAGTTTGAAGGTGATGGCATCACTGATGCGACCCGAAAGATTCGTCCGACCAGTTTTGCCGATGTGACAGCGATTACCTCTTTGTACCGTCCCGGTCCGATGGCCAATATCCCGGAATACACGGCCCGCAAACAGGGTGAAAAACCGGTCGAGTACTTGCTGGCCGACACGCAAGATATCCTGCAGGAGACCTACGGGATTCTAGTTTACCAAGAGCAGGTGATGGCGATTGCTTCGAAAATCGCGGGCTACTCTTTGGGTGAAGCCGATATGCTTCGCCGGGCGATGGGAAAAAAGATCAAAGAGGAAATGGACACCCATCGTGTTCGATTCCTTAAGGGTGCGAAAGAGCGCGGCTATGATCCGCAAAAATCGGAAGAGCTTTTCGATCTGATGTACAAGTTTGCCGACTACGGATTTAATAAATCTCATGCGGCCGCGTACTCGGTGATCACGCTGCAAACGGCCTGGCTCAAGGCTCACTTTCCAGTGGAATTTTTCGCGGCCCTTTTGTCCACGGAAGTGAACAACACCGATAATATCGTCAAGTACGTTAAGGACGCCCAAAAACGCGGAATTGAAGTTCGTCCTCCGCATATCAATTTCTCGGACTATTTGTTCAACTGCCGAGAAAATACGATCTACTTCGGCTTGGGCGGGATCAAGGGCGTTGGCGAGAGCGCAGTTCACGCGATTTTAGAAGCGCGTGAGCAAAAGCCAGACAAGCGCTTTGAATCTCTGGATGATTTCTTTGCCTCTGTTGAAACGAAAAAATTAAACAAAAAAGTGATTGAGTGTCTGATCAAAGCCGGAGCCTTGGACGGTTTTGGTTACCACCGGGCTCAGCTTTTGGCCGGCTATCAAAAGTTTATGGATCTAGCTATCTCGAAGAATAAAGATCGCGAGATGGGTCAGGTTTCACTTTTTGATATGGGTGATCAACAGGATGAGAAGATCCGTCTTGAGCCCGTGACTCCGTGGACAAAGACCGCACAACTCGCCTACGAAAAGGATGTCCTGGGATTTTATCTGAGCGATCATCCGCTGAAGGGTTATGAATCTCTTTTGCGAGTTTGGAGTTCGGGTCGCATTCAGGATTTGATTCAGCCTGCCACCGCGACGCCGGCATGCGGTTCGGGTGAAAAATCAAAGCGTCGAGTGATCGTGGCCGGACTTGTTTCAGAATTGCGAGACATCATCACTCGCAAGGGCACACGAATGGCCTTTTCGAAAATTGAGGACCTTTCTGGATCCGTCGAGATGATTTTGTTCCCCGATACTTACGCGAAGTATGAAACCCTGGTGAAGAGCGAGAAGCCGCTGTTGGTCGGGGGCTTTCTTGAGCAGGACGAAGGCAGCGCAAAGCTGATTGTTGATCAGGCGAGCACGCTTGACGACATTTTCAGCAAGACTCGAAAAGTGACTTTCCACCTGGAAAAGCTTCAAGTCGAGGCTTACCATAAATTGGAATCCATCCTGCGAGAATTCTCGGGACCCATTCCAGTTGAGTTTTCGCTTTTTCTAGCAGATTTGGATCGTAACATAAAAATTGAGAATTCCGAGATCAAGGGTGTGCAAGTCGGCCCACCTTTGTTCGAAAAAATTCAAGATCAACTTGGGGACACCCACTTTCTTGAGATTCATATGGGGGCTTCATGATGAAGCAGAAGGTTATTTGCGGGCAGACCATGATGGCGCTCGGTTTCGCGTGGGGGCTATGTTTTCAATCGGTCCAGGCTCAGACGGTGATGGAAAAGATTGTCACAGTCGAGCATGCGGATACCTCAGGAAAAGTGTCGGTCGCTGAGCTCACCGAGATGGCCAATAAGAAATTGGCTGAGGATATGATCGTTGATTTCATCGGCGCAGAAGCCTACAACCGCAACAAAGCGGCCCTTGCAAAAGTTGTCAACAATTCCTCACGATTTGCACCCTTTCAGAAAGTTCAAGACGTCGAGCGCGGAGCTTTCGGCGCTCGCTTGACGATGCAGTACAAAGTGTCCGTTCAGGATTTTCGAAAACTTCTAGCCGATGCGGGGCTTTTTTCTCGAACTCGATTGGCTCAAAACGTGATTGCGTTTTTCGTGATCGAGGACGAGTTGGGATCTCGCGAGGCCCTGTCTTGGAAAAAGATGGGAACCGACGAGCAGCAAGTTTGGCTGCATGATTGGATGGGAAACTTCCGACAGGCCTTCGAAAAGGCGGGCTACACTTTTAACAAGAACTTGAATCCCGCGTGGGTTGAGACGTTCTCTGACGGAAGCTCTCCCCAGGATGTGCTTGATAAAAACTCTCTGTCTCAGTCTTTAATTCTTTGGGGGACAGGGAAAGTCGAAAAGGACCCCCGAACCTCCGAGCGGATGATGACAGCTCAGGTTCGCGTGTTTTCGCAGGAATTCAAGCGCGAGGTCACCGATTCCGTTCGCCGGTTTCGCCTGCGGGATGAAAGCCAGCAGCGTTGGCAGGCCTGGGGACAAGACCTGGTTTCCCAAATCGATGAAGTCGATGCGAAATCCCTGCAGCAGGGGGCGCGGATGAAACTGACCTTCAAGGGCTCCCTTCCTGTGATGGAGCAGGACAGTTTTAAGCAGTGGCTTTTGAATTCTTCCTCTTTAATCAAGTCGATCAGTGAACGTCGTTTTGCTTCAAAAGAAATCGTTTATGAAATTGAAACCGATGCGGCTCCGGAGGCCATTGCCTCTCGGTTGCAGTCCCTGGACTTCAAAGGACGTAAATTTCGCACTCAATTTAATTCTTCAGAAATACGTATGGAGGCGTTATGAGGAAGACTTACCAAAAGCTTTTTCTGCTGGGGGCTTTCGTTGGAAGCTTAGCAGGCTGTAGCCTTCTGCAACAGGCGCCCTCTTCCGGGCGACGTGAAGTTCGCGATCGCCAGAACACCGGTGATTCGGCCGCCACAGCGTCGGGACCACGTAAACGTTTAGGCGTTTTACCCTTCTTGGATTTTGGGGGGCGCCCCGAATCGATCAAGAATGAATCTCAAGTTCGTTTTATTGAAGAACTTAACCGAGAAGGTCAACTTCTAGGATTTCTGATCAATCGTGAGGACATGAGCCAGTGTCCCATTCAAAACGAGCAGTACGATCTTCGAGGTTGCTCTCGAGACTCGCAAAAATTTGGATACCAAGCCATCGTCGAAGGAAAAATTTTAGATTTTCGTGTTCGCCGTGAAGCGGATGCCGTGGGCCTCATTCGAAAAGTGAAGACTTCTTTCGAGGCCGTGCTTCGTTTGCGCGTCTACTCCGTTCGAGGTCAAAAAGAAGTCTTCAATACGGATAAGACCGTGACCTACAGTCTGGACGGCGTTCGCGTGGGCGAGCGAGTAACAGCCGATCAGGTTCTTGAAAACAATCCCGAGATGGTCGAGAAAGTGATCGTCGAAGGTTTCCTCGAGTACATCCCTCAGATTCAAAAAGTCTTGAGCAAAATGAATTGGGAAGGACGAATCGCGGCGATCCAGGGTCAGAAGATCTATCTTAACGTCGGAAGCTTAAGCGGAGTTCAGGTCGGCGATCTTCTTCGTGTTTATGAAGAGGGCCCCGAAATCTATGATCCCGAGATGGGGACGGCCATTGGAAAAGCTCCTGGGGGCGTCAAAGGCACGCTTGAAATCGTCAGCTATTTTGGAAATGACGGGGCGGTCGCAGTGATTCATTCGGGCGGCGGCTTTAAGGAAAATGATCGAGTCGAACTCTACTAGCATTCTGCACTGGGGTCGCCGGCGCTATGAAGACGCCGAGGACCTCCAAAAACAGGCCTGGCGGCGAGTCCAACAGGGCGGTGTTGGCTGCTTGCTGGGCGGCGAAGTTGAGCTCGTCGTGACCCAAGGTCTTCGGGGGAAACCCGAACATCTTCGGAGCGCTCAACAAGAGCCTGTGCGAATCCAACGGGGTGGCCAAACCACGCTGCATTCTCCGGGACAACTTCTCATCTATCCTGTGATCTCCCTGCGAGACACGGGCTGGGGCGCGCGAGCCTACGTTCAAAAGCTTCTTGAAATTTCAGCTGAAGCCCTTCGAAATTTTGACGTCCCTGTCGAATGGAAATGGGATCCCTTGGGACTCTGGACCCCGCAAGGCAAGATTGGGTTCTGCGGTGTTCAAGTGAAAAACGGCGTGACTCAACACGGACTTGCCATCAATGTGACCAACGACCTGACTCTGTTTGATCAGATTATTTCCTGCGGTCTCACCCAAGCCCACTATGATCTTCTTTCAAATTACAATTCTCAACTGGACGTGGGGTCGTTTTTTCAAGCCTGGTGTCGAGAGGCTCAACGACAGGGTCTGTTTGCTGACCGTAATCGCGAAAGAGCGATCCGAGGTGCTGAGGACGAGCCACCCGAATCCAAGTTCAAGCTTCAAGATTTTGTCTACGGACGCACGATTTGGAAGCGCACCTCGTTCAAGACCTGAGTGCCTGAGTTTGGCATAATCAACAGAATCTCAACCGAGTACTCGGCATTTAGTTCCAGGTTTGGAACCATCAAGCTGATCTTGTGCCGGATCTGCGTCGAAAAATCAAACATCTGGACCAGCATCTTTTGATTGTTCACGACCTTAAACAGCTGGGCGCGGATGTTCGCTCCTTGAACAAAGTCCACATTCAATGTCGTCATATTGTTCATGATCGGAGTGAACTCGGCCTTTGTGATCAGGTTCACATTCTGGGTCGCGCACGGATTCAGCTGTGAATTGGGAAGTTCGAAGTTATCAACGCTGACGACGCGATAACCGTCCCGCTCAAGCTCTTGCCATAAAGGTCCCGGCGAGCTGTTAGCTGGATTCCAGAATTCGGTGCGGTTGGCGACATCGCAAAGACGATGACCTTGAACCGCTGCATTTTGCCCGCGGAACTTCCACACCAGGACATTGGCAATCTCGGTGCGGGGTCCCTGGTTGTAAAAGTACGTCATCGGGATCTTACTTGTTCGTTTGAGCATGAGAGCCTTCGACGCACACTTCATGCGAGTCGAATGAGCCCCGTCGTTATCGATCCATTTTTCTTGCTGGGCCCCCGAGCCCAAGAACAGCACACTCCCGTCATCGGAGATTGTGGCCAATTCGTAGTAGCCCTCTTGATCTGCCGCTGCGAGCTTGAGGACGCTGCTCATTTTTAGAGCGAACCATTCAATCAACCGATTGTTCGCTGTATCGGTTAAGTACGAACCATCGGACAGGCGGAAGCCTTGATCAAACTGCCGCGTGGGAACATTGATCTGCGAAAGGAAAAGCGCCGTCGGTGACTTCACAAACTGAGACTCACCATCAAAATAGCGAAGGGCACTGTAGGAGTTTTTCTCTCCTGCTGAAAGTCCCAATTGAGGATTCACGTAGGCCAGCTCGGCTCGAAGACCAGCCTTTGTATCCCCACCATTCATATTGCCAAAGGGTTCACAAATAAATCGAGTCGAGGGAAGAGTCTTAACAGTCAGGCCATTCACAGGTGGGGGCGGAGGAGTCGGGACCGGGACAGGAGGAGCATCCACGACTGGCGCAGGCGCGGTTGTATCCGAGGCTCCCGCATCCACGGGTTTTGTTGTAACGGAACCAGGCTGACCACAGTTTTGAAAGAACAGCAACAGAGGCCCTGCCGCCACGACGAGCACGAGCGTTTTAAAGACAGCCTTCATAGATTCCCCCTATCCTTAAGAATAAACTCAGCTTTTCGTGGACTCGAGAAATTCTTAGAAACTGCACTATTTGAGTGGGCTTTTACTACTCTAATCTAAAGGCCCTAAACTTTGTAAGGCCCGCTTCCTAGACGAATGCTTGAACGAAGAGATTTTTCTCGATCAGGCTGAGACGAAGAAGAAGATCGAGAAGTGGAGACGGCACCACAACGAAAAACGGCCCCACTCCTCTCTGGACATGACACTTTCGGCCAGGCTCACCGCCCCTCCCATCGAGGTCCGATCTCACAGAATCTGATAGCCATTGTTATCAGCTATGTACAGATACAGGTGCTTTTCTAGATTCTCTTGGATCTTTGTGGTGCACCAGGATCTTCGGGTGAGT
>JBKDHV010000010.1:0-18613 GCA_046336915.1 Bdellovibrionales bacterium | reverse complement strand
CCGACGAGCTGGTTTGGAATCATCTAAAAACGAATACTGTAGGTCGCTCAACAGTCATTGACAAAGCCAACTTTAAAAAACAAGTGACTCGATCAATGAAGTCACTTCAGAAAAACAAAAATAAAGTGCGCTCATTTTTTTCAAAAGCCAAGCCTTAAATACGCCGCCTAATGTTGGTTATCCAACGAACTTATTAATAATGGAATGTCACTTGCAAAACAAAAACTCGGTCCAGTGGAGGATCCGTGAAACTGTCTCAAATTGATACACTCTTCGTTATATTGTTATTAGTCACAAGCCAGTTCGCTTTTGCGCAAGGCTCGGACTTCGAAAGTCGCTTGAAGACTCTTCTGGCGACTCAAAAGGGCCAAGTGTCAAATCAGAAACCACAACCCTCGCTTCGGGTTCCCGACCTGCAAGAGGCCACGAAGGGTGCGGCTCAGATCGAAGTTCGACCTGTTCAAAATCTCACGGTACCTTCGGCGCAGAAAGCTCAGAATCCGCGATCGGGAGGAATCAGTGGCGGTGGAGGCAACTCCGTGGGAAATCGGCTCTTTGATTTCTACGAGTCATTGGACAGCGTCGAGGTGAAGCTTGACCAACTGCTCGAGTTGGAACCGCTTGTTCAAGAGAAGATCAATTTTATAAACGCAAGTCTTTTCAGAGGCCCTGGAACAACGCCGTTTTTTGAAAGCTTGAAACGTCCTCTTGGTCAGAAGCGACTAAGTCTTGAAACCCGAGACTTAACCGAGCCTTCCTGTGTGAATCAGAGCCTTATTTCAACACCCCAGCAGGTTGTTCAAGCCTGTCAGTCGAATCTGCAAGTCAAATTTAATCTGAATTGGATGAGCGACCGCGCGACAGCCGCGGAAGACCGAGCAGGTCTGATCTTTCACGAAATTTTCTTGGCCTACCTGCACTCGAAAAATCCAAAACTCGAAGTCTCGGATGCCGAGCTGAATGAGCGCGTGCGCCTGTTCAATTCGGATCTTTTTCGGCCGGGTATCGACTCACGAACGCTCGCGGGTTCGTTCAATCGGTATTTTAATGACTTAGTTCTTTCAGATTCCGAGAAGGGCGAAGCCGATTCGGCAGCTCCTAAGGTCGAGCAGATCCTTCAATCCTTTTGCCAAGACCTTCGCTACGATGTCGCCGGTCAATTTAAAATTCAATTTCGTGATTTTGAAAAGATCCTCCCGCATTTATCCGAAACTCTTCAGACGAGAGCGCTGACCGTTCAGATGCTCTCGGACGATTATCGAACAACGTTCTCGAAAAAAGATCCCAGTCGCCATTTGCTCGCTCTCTTCCGCGATCAAGTTCGCGAACTCTGCCAAGCAAGCCGATAGAGGTCCCTTTCGCTTCTGATCAAACTCACGTCTTGGACGTGAGTTTGACATCGATTAAATGCCCAATTCCAAAAGCCGTGTAAATGCCCTTCGTGATTTGCGAAAGTTGCTGGTTGTACCCTTCGATGTGATCGCCCATTCCCATTTTGTCGACGATGGTGCGAAAAGGTTTTTGGCCTTTTGGCGCTTGAATCACTTTCAAGATGGCAGTGGCCACATTCTTCGGGTCCTGAGCCGGATTCGAGGCGAGAGCCTGTTCGAAGCCTTTCAAAAATCCTTCAGGCATTTGACCGAATTCTCCGTAGGTCAAAGCGCGCTCGCGATCACTCGGTCTCATCATGTGATCGATAAAGCTTGTGGGATAACCGCCGGGTTCGACGATGCAGACTTCAACTCCGAACTGAGAAAGTTCGGAGCGATAATTCTCGCTCATTGCCTCAACAGCCCACTTCGAAGCGTTGTAGGGGCCGTAGAAGGGAACCGTGATTCGACCGAGCAGACTTGAAATATTCAAGATCAGGCCATCTTGCTTTTTTCGCATATGGGGGAGAATCGAGCGACACACACGTTGGATACCGAAGACGTTTACCTCAAAAAGTTTTTTCCAATCATCCGAAGTAAAGGACTCTTGCAGCCCTAGGACCCCGATGCCGGCATTGTTGATGACCACATCGACGGATGACAGCTCGCGAAGAGCCGCTTGAATGCCTTGCTCGACACTTCGATCGTCGGTCACATCCACTTCCAGGACATGGGCGCCTTTTGATTTTAGCTCAGCGGATTTTTTTTGATTCTTCCCGTTCACGTCTCGCATGGTGGCGACAACCTTGTGACCGTCTTGAAGAAGGGATTGCGCAATCAGGCTTCCGAATCCGCCGCTGGCTCCCGTGAGAATGATATTTTTTTTCATAGAGTCTCTCCTTGTTCTCGGATATGGTAGTCCCGTTTGCAGCAAAAAGGAAGTAGGCACTTTCGGGTTCTCGACTTACCGGATGGTAACTCTTGATCCCTGGGGCTCAACAAAGATCTTGCGAGGTGATGTATGAAACCGTGCCCACCATCAAAGCTCAACAGGCAACCGACGGCCAGCAAAGAGCAGCTCGTCCGTGAAACTCTCGGGCGGGTCGCCGACAAGTGGACTCTCATTATCATCGAAGAGCTTGGCGAAGAGACTCGTCGTTTTTCCGAGCTCCAAACGCGCATCGGAACCATCAGCCAAAAGATGCTCACGCAAACCTTGCGCGAGATGGAACGCGACGGACTGGTTCAGCGAAAGGTCTATCCCGAAGTCCCCCCGCGCGTTGAGTACTCCCTTACACCCATGGGCTACTCCCTAGGCGGCGCGGTCTGCAGCGTGTGGCAATGGGTGGAAGAACACTACGAAGAACTTGAGCGTCACCGCGCTCGGCCGGAAGCCAGTTTGGCTCAGGCAGGTGAAAAATGAAGCGTCTTTTGATGGGTCTTATGTTGGCGAGTGTCTTTGCGAGTGCAGAACCCCAACGCTCTCTTCATCAAGCGATCACGATCTACAACAAAGAATTTTAGGCAGACTTCGCCTTCAGGCGCTTCACCGAGATCGTAAGCCGGTACTCCACAAGCTTCTCGCTCGGATTCGACGCCGTCACCGCATAGCCCCGGAACGTTCCATTCTCTCGCTCACCAGACTGCAGCGCTCGATCGACCACTGCGTTCACCTGCGCGACATCTTCGTTCACGAAATGAACCGTGTCTTCCGCACGTTTCAAAAATTCAGCTTGAAAGTCTTTAAAAATAAAAGTGACCGGCGCGCGATCCTCGAACATGCGCGCCAGCAAGGGAAGCGCGATACTCAGTTCCGCTCCCATGGCCAGCGCCCCAAAGTACATCGATCCCACATGATTTTTCGTCAGAAACTCAAAAGGCAACTGGATGATCCCTCGGCTTTCCGAAAGCTCCAGCACCTTCGGTCGACAGATTCCCAAAAGCGGGACCTTAAAAAGACTTAAAGTACGAATGGAGCGGCTTAATTTTCGGGCACGTGGGCTTTGCTGCATTGCTTAATTGTGCGCCTTAAAACAAAGAATCTTCAAATCAAAAAAGATGTTGCAGAGCCGAAAGAAGGGGGAGTAGGACAGAGAGTCTATGTTTGAACAGCTCTCCGACAAAGTCCTAGGTTCCATCAAGAAGCTTCGTGGCAAAGGCCAGATCTCCGAAACCAACATTGAAGAGGTCCTTAAAGATATTCGTTTAAGCCTTCTTGAAGCCGATGTGAATTTTAAGGTCGTTAAAAATTTCCTCGATCGCGTGAAAACGAAAGCGTTGGGATCAGAAGTCCTGACCAGCCTTGAACCCAGTCAACAGTTCGTCAAAATCGTCCACGATGAGCTCGTCACCACCCTCGGCGGAGAAACCGTCTTTGTTGATGTGAAGGATAAGTTCAACACGCTCTTGATCGTGGGCCTTCAAGGAAACGGGAAGACCACAACGTCCGCAAAGCTCGCGCTCTACATCCGCCAGAAGCTTGGCAAAAAGCCCGGCCTTGTCTCGGTCGACGTCTACCGCCCGGCCGCGGCCGAACAGCTGCAAATTCTTGCCAAACAAAACGGCATCCCTTACTTCGAGCCCGATCCCCAATCTCGCCCCCTTGAGCGCCTTCGTCAGGCCCAAGATTGGGCGCAAAAAAATCAGATCGAAGCTTTAATCGTGGACACCGCCGGTCGTCTGCAGATCGACGAATCCCTGATGCAGGAACTCCAAGAGCTGAAAGACCTTGCACGCCCCAGCGAAATTCTTCTCGTGGCCGATGCCATGCTGGGACAGCAATCGGTCAGCGTGGCCGAAGGTTTTCATAAACGTTTAAGCCTCACCGGCTTGATTCTCACAAAAGTCGATGGTGATGCCCGCGGGGGCGCGGCCCTTTCGTTTCGCGAAGTCACCGGACTGCCGATTAAATTTCTGGGCGTGGGCGAAAAAGTCGCAGCCCTTGAAGTCTTCCATCCCGATCGTCTGGCCAAACGCATTCTCGATATGGGCGATGTGCTCAGCCTCGTTGAAAAAGCTCAGGAAGTTGTTGATGAAAAGCAGGCCCGCGACTCGGTTCGCAAAATGGCGAAAAACGAGTTCACCTTTGAGGACTTCTTAGGCCAGATCCAGCAGCTTAAAAAAATGGGCGGCTTCGAGAGTGTTTTGAAATTTTTGCCGGGCATGGGCGAAGTCTCAAAGCAGCTTAAGAACATGACCCCTCCCGACGACGAAATCAAAAAAATCGAGGCCATCATTCGTTCGATGACCCCCAAAGAGCGCAAAGACCCTCGCATCTTGAACGCCTCTCGCCGCCAGCGGATCGCCAAAGGCAGCGGAACCGAGGTCCAAGACATCAATAAGCTGGTCCGTCAGTTCGAACAGGCCCAAAAAATGATGAGCCAGGTGATGAAGATGGGCATGGGGGGACTGAAAGGGGCTCGGGGTCGCTCGGGTTTCCCATTTTAGACTTGATCCCGATTCTGATTTTAGTTAGAACTTGAGGCCTTGTTAAGAAGAGGTAGAAGATGGTCGTTATTCGTTTAGCTCGCACGGGAACCAAACACACTCCAAAATACCGTATCACGGTTGCGGATTCTCGTCGCTACGTAACTGGTAAGTACTTGGAAGTTCTTGGGTATTACATCCCCACTCCAAAGGGCCAAGACAAAAAAGTCGTGGTGAACTTGGACAAGTACAATGCATGGGTCGCCAAGGGCGCACAAGCCACTGACCGTGTTAAGCACGTGGTCAAGCTGGCTCAGTCTGCAAAATAACACTTGGAAATCTCATATTTTTGCCATAAGACCTTATTAGGGCCTTTACTTTTTTTTGTTTAAGGCCCGTGCTCTGTGAGCGCGCGTTTTGCGACTGAAGCTCAACGGTTCTCGCAGGAGTCCAGGTTAGGGGAGAAGACATGGAAAATCTCAGAGATCTCGTGGAATTCATGGCCAAGTCATTGGTCGACAAGCCTGACAGTGTGGAAGTCGATGAAATTCCCGGGCAGCAAACAACTCTCCTCGCTCTCAAAGTTGATAAAGAAGATCTAGGTAAAGTCATCGGGAAGCAGGGTAAAACCGCAGCTGCGATGAGAACTATCATTCGCGCCGCCGGCACTAAGCTGAACAAGCGCTACCATCTTGATATCGTTGAATAAACGATCACCATTCGCTTGAGCTTTCGTCATATCGGGAAAGTCAAAGATCCCCATGGCCTGAAGGGCGAACTCTACATTTTGGTCTTTTCAAAAGACGTCAGCTGGCTCTCGCGACTTCAAGAACTTCAGCTTCGTCGATCCACCGAAGCTCCTCAAACTTATAAAATTTTGACCAAACGAGCGCACAAAGATGGCTTTTTGGTGCGCGTGACCGGGATCGAGGATCGAAACGCCTCGGAAGCGGTCAAGGGCTGCGAAGTCTGGATCCCCGAGGAGCTTCTTGTTTCCCGAAAGGGCGAGACGATTTTCTTAAGAGAAATTTTGGGTTTCGCCGTCTTCTTAAAGGATCGCTGCGTGGGGCATGTGGAGTCTTTCTCCAGCAACGGCCCCCAGGATCTGCTCGTGATCCGCAATGAGGAACACGTCTTTGAGGTCCCTTTTGTCGAAGCCTTTATTGTGAATCTAGATTTTTCAAATCGACGACTTGAGATGGACTTTCCCGAGGGACTGATCAAGCTTGAGGACGAATGAAGTTCCAGATCCTCACCCTTTTTCCGAAGCTAATCGAGTCCTACTGGGCTGAAGGTGTCGTGGCCCAAGCGGCGAAACGTAAGATCTTTAAAGTGGAATTTCTGAACCCCCGAGACTTCGCGACAGATGCCCACCGCTCGGTGGATGATCGCCCCTTCGGCGGCGGCGATGGCATGGTGATGCTGCCCGAGATTCTTGAAAAAACTCTCGAGGCTCGATCGGACAAATCGGGCCCGGTGATTTATCTCTCACCCCAAGGGCCTCGGCTGACGGAAGAAAAAGTGCAAGAGCTTGCAAAACTTCCTTCGGTCACGTTCATCTGTGGGCGCTACGGGGGCTTAGATCAGCGGGCTATCAACCAACTTGTCGATGAAGAGCTCTCGATCGGCGACTACGTGCTGTCGGGGGGAGAGCTGGCCGCTCTGGTCGTCATCGATGCCGTAGTTCGCAAACTTCCCGGCACTCTTGGGCATGAGGAGTCGGCCGCCCAAGATAGTTTTTCAAGCACAGCTTTGGAACATCCGCTCTTCACACGCCCTCAAGTGTGGCAGGCGCAAGCGGTACCACCTGTGCTGCTTTCGGGGCATCACGGAAAAATTCGGGAGTGGCAAAAACGCATGGGTAGGCTCGTGACCTGGAAGAAGCGGCCGGACCTTTTGAATCTTTCAGCAGCGGAAAAAAAAGAACTTGTTCTCTTCTGCCGAAGTCTGTCAGAAGAAGAAAAGAAGGCCTGTGGCGTGGAGAACTT
The DNA here is from genome assembly GCA_046336915.1 of Bdellovibrionales bacterium. GTDB lineage: Bacteria > Bdellovibrionota > Bdellovibrionia > Bdellovibrionales > Bdellovibrionaceae. The sequence continues at coordinate 11,829 of JBKDHV010000010.1, read as the reverse complement.
AAGTGAGCTCGAAAATGGAACCGAATCCTAAACGGCCGCGCATCGCGATTGGCTTGGTTCATTACCCGATCCTAGATGGCCAGAAAAAAATCGTGGCCACCAACATCACGAACTTTGATATCCACGATATCGCCCGGGCCGCCCGTGTTTTTGGTGTGGAAAAATATTACATGATTCACCCGATCCCCGAGCAGCGCATGTTCGTCGAGCGAGTGCTGGATCACTGGAGAACGGGCAGCGGGGCGAAGTACAATCCCATGCGAAAGACGGCCCTCACCATGGTCAAAACCGCCGAGACTGTGGAAAAAGCCTACCAGGATTGGGGTGTCCCGGGGGCCCTCACGATTGCGACCCACGCCCGAGCCGTGGAAGGGGCGCCCTTTTACAGTTTTTCAGACCTGAAAAAGACTCTTTTTGAAGCCGAAAAGCCCGTATTTTTACTTTTCGGGACGGGTTTCGGGCTGACCGAGGATTTTATGCGATCCTGCGACGGGGTTTTAGACAGCATCAAGGGGGCTCCGCCGCACGACTATCGCCACCTTTCCGTTCGATCCGCCGTCAGCATCATTCTTGACCGACTCCTAGGGTCGTGGTAGCGTCAGCTCCTTGATTTCAGAAATTTGAAGCCTTCTTGAAGGATGGATGATCATGGCAAAGAAAAAGACAGTAAAAAAATCGACAGCTCCAGAAACAAATTTGGTTCGTCGTGTGACTTCAAAAGTTGCACCGAAAGCCATCGCGCAGTTTCGTCCTGGTGACACTGTAAATGTTTATGTAAAAGTAAAAGAAGGCGATAAAGAACGTGTTCAGCTTTACAAAGGGATCGTCACAAAGCTTCAGGGTTCTGGTGCCGTGAAGTCCTTCACCGTTCGAAAGATTTCTGCTGGCGTGGGCGTTGAAAGAACATTCCCGTTGAACAGCCCGGCTTTGGATCGCGTCGAGCTCGCAGCGACCGGTAAAGTTCGCCGCGCGAAGCTTTACTACCTCCGTGACTTGGATGGAAAAGCCGCTCGTATCGAGTCTGAAATCGCGGTTGCAGGATCGGATGACTCTGCAGCTACGGAAACAGCTCAAGCTTAATTTCTTCTAAAAATGAAAATGAATAAGATCGAAAAGATCGACTGGAAATCCTTCGGAAACGAAGGATTTTCTGTTATTGGCGTCGACGAAGTCGGACGAGGCTGTCTGGCCGGTCCCGTTTACGCCGCCGCTGCGGTTCTTCGGCATTCCCAGTGGGATCAAGATCTCACCGACTCGAAAGCCCTGTCCGAAAAACAACGCGACAGCTGGGCCCTTCGAATTCGATCCGAGCATCTCGTGTCGCTTGGTTTTGCAGGCGTTCAGGAGATTGAAGAGCTTAACATTCTTCAAGCCACTTTCCTGGCGATGCGACGAGCGATCGCGGGTCTGGGTCTTTCCGGCGGCGTTGTGCTTGTCGACGGTTCGATGACGATCCCGCAGCTCGAAGGTTTCGAGCAGCATGCGATCGTGAAAGGGGACTTGAGGGTAGCGCCAATTTCGGCCGCTTCGATCGTTGCCAAAGTGGAACGGGATCAAGTGATGAAAGAGCTCGGAAAAGAGTTTCCTCATTATGGGTTTGAAGTCCACAAAGGTTACGCCACCGCTCAACATCGAAAGGCCCTTGAGACTTGGGGCCCTTGCCCCTGGCATCGAAAAACGTTCGGGGGCGTCCGCGAGTATGTTGCCCAACCCGATGCCGCCTTCGCACCAGCGGGGTCTTGAAGCTGAATCTCTTGTCATTCAAAAATTAGAATCCCAAAACTACCGCGTTCTCGAGCATCGCTTTCGCACGCCTTGGGGAGAAGCCGATCTTCTGATCTTAAGTCCCAAGGGCGGGTGGGTGGTGATCGAAGTGAAATCCCTTGGTCGCTTAGACTGGATCGAGCGTCGAATCTCGCGTCGCCAAATGAAGCGCTTAAGAAATCTTCGGACCTATCTGGAATCTTACTACGGAGTGGAGGTTGCGCTTTGGGCGGCCTTCGTGCTGGGTTCTCAGATTCTTTTCCAGCCTCTCGAGGGAACTTAGACGGGTTCTTCAGAACACGCTTCGATGCGAGGGCGAAAATTAGCGGAACTGATTCAGGACCGTGCGCGGGGGAGCTGGCTTTGGAACTCCATCAAAGAAAAACTCAAAACCCACATCGATGCGAGTGTCTCCCCCGATTTGCTGGCCGTGGGTGAAGTTAATCTGCCAACATTCTCCAGGCGGTTTCAGTTGAGCGACGTAGCCCCAGGATTTGATTTTAGAAAGCGACTGCGAGTTCTGCCAGTTGGTATCATAAATGAACTGTCCTAAAAAATTCAGAGGACGAGAGGTGAATCCCAAACCAAAACTCAAGTCCTCAACTCGGGTTCTTCGATCCACGCGGCGCTGACCTTGAACGATAGTGTAGGTTCTTTCAAGGCCTACTTCGAAGAACTGTCCCTTATCGTTAATCAGAGCCGTTCGAGTGTTGACGTTCGTGACATTCTGTTTAGGAAAGTAGTTGAAGTTTGTATTGGTGACGAAGTTATCAAACTCCATCGTGAGCAAACCGGCCAGATCCGACCAGGGACTTAAGCCCCCGCGCCGACCCTGTTCCGTGAGGTTGTAGCTTTGAGCCAATCGAAAGTTGACGACCTGTCGATAGGCGGGGGAGGTGCCCCCCCAAAGCCGTTGAATCAAACGATTCGTGAGAGCAAAGGTCACAAGATTTTGATCGAGGATCCGATCGTTTTCGTCGAACTGAATTCCAAGCCCTCCCGCCAAGTCTCCGTCCGACACAGGAGTGGCAGATCCAATCGAAGGGGTCACGGTTGTTCGACGCGTGAAAAAGGGATGATCTTCTAGTTCAAGCCACGGAATGTTGGAATAGATGACCTCGGGCTCGATCAAATGTTTGTAGCGAACACTTTCGGGATTCGGCTCACCGTAGATGCGACTGAAGGTCATGCGGTTGGCGACCTCTGTTCGAACGAAACGTCGGGTGACAGTTTTGTCTTCGCCCACGGGGAAGAAGTAGCGAGTCTCTCGGTAGCTTAGGCGTGGCGTGATGTCCCAAACTTGAGCGACTTTAAAATTGGCTTGCAGCTCGGGGCGCAGATCCAGTCGTTGTCCCGTGCGTATCAAATCTGTTGCGGGATCAAAAACGCCGTCAAAAGTATAATCACATCGGCCTTCGGTCTGGTCATCGCAGTTGGGATTGTTTGAGTCGTTGTTCGTTGGAACTCGGATCGGAGTTCCATCTGGTCGAGTTGCAAAGGCCAAATCGTCATAAGCCCCCGAAGATCGAGCGAAGTTGGTATACTGCACGGTCCACGAATACAGAAGAGGCGAATCCCACAGCTGAGTCGGAGTTTGAGAAAAGGTGATTTCGGGAAGTCGATGAACCGCATCCTCATTGTTCGCAAGGGGATCGGCGCGCAGAAGGTTCACGTAGTAGGACGTATCAATCGAGGTGTGAAAGCTGTGGGTGTTCTTCGAGAAGTTCACCCGGTTTTCCATGGCCGGGTCACCCCCGATGGGCTGCTGGGTCTCGCGGTTGAAGTCTCGAAGATACTGAAGGTCCGAGGCGTTGTGCAGATAAGTCTTTTGAATCCAGCCATCTTCAAGCTCCATTTGATGGCGATAGTTTAAGTACCAACGGTTGAAGTCCGACTCTTGGTTGGGGCGGGATCGATAACGATTTAAACGTTCGGCTCGAGTGAAGACGCGATCTCGGATCCAATGGGCGTCAAGCTGGCCGAAGGATTTTTCGCTGAGCACGTAGTTGTAATTGACCATACCCATCAGACGTCGCTTTTCGAAATTCTTCAGAGTGAAGGTCAGATCCGAACTGCGATCGATGGCCCAAAAGTAGGGCTGCGCGAACTCGATACCACCTTCCAAAGTCGTTCCGCCCGAAGGTGGCAGCAAGCCCGACTGGCGCTCGCTCTTGAGGGGGACGATCAAATAGGGAAGCCACAGAATCGGAACGCCGCCGATTCGCATGACCGAGTTCTTGATGTAGGCATAGCCGCCAATTTCGGCGCGGATGTTCTGGCCAGAAAAACTCCACGTCGAAGGACAGTTTGAGCAGGATGTGAAAGTGGAGTCGGCCACAAGGAATTCATCTTCTCCAATTTTTTGCAAAACTTCGCCCTCGAAGAGAACGTTTCCCGATTTCACGTAGCCGTTTCGAATCAGCCCGGTTGCAGTTTCATAGTCGAGCAGAACCTCTTGTCCAATCAAAGTTTGGCGTGGGGTCGTGACTTCAACATTGCCGAAGAGCTCCACCTTCTGCGAGCGCATGTAGAGGATGGCGCGGTCGCAGCGAATGTGCTGATCGCCCCGAACAATTTGCACATTCCCTTGCAGCTCGACGAGTTCTCGCTCGTTATCCCAGAGAGAGTTCTCGGCATCCAGAGTCATGTCACGAAGGCGTTGGCTGGGGCGAGACGAAAGGCGGGGATCGACGGAAGTCCCCCGAGAGGGATTTTGGGCCAGGACTGGTCCCTGAAAAACTGAAAGCAGAGCCCCAAGAGCCACCGCAAGCCGTACACGTTGAAGGAACATCATGACTATTGTAGGGAGCGAAAACCGGGTTTGCAAACGAGAACCCACGAGAAGGACTTCCATGACTTGCCCCCGCATTCGACGGGTTCTGGTCTTACGTCGTCTGTGGCAAATGAGGGGAGCGCCCGATAAAGAAAAAGTGGAGGGACGACCATGGAGACTTCGGTCAAAAAGCAGGGTGAATGGGCAGTTGTTCGCATCAAAGGACGAATTGAGCTCGAGAAAACACAGATGTTCCGTGAAGCTTGCTTAAAATCCCTTGTTCAGCAAAAGGTCATTTTCGTTCTTGAAGGACTTCAGTTTGTGGGGTCAACAGGCATGACCGAATTTTTTCAGTGTCTTTCGGATGTTCAGACACTGAATCAGTGTGGCGTTCATATCGTAGGGCTGTCCGCAGACTTTAAGCGTTTCGTGAGCTTTACAAGCGCTTCCAGTCTTCGAATTCACGAAACCCTGGATGAAGTTTTTCGATCACCCCTTGCTCAGACCGACATGGTGCAAGGTGAGTCGATCGTTGAAACAGCGACGGTCACTCCGCAGACAACTTCGACGACTGAGTCCTAAGTTCTTCAATTTTTTCACTTAAAGACAAATTCAGTCTTTCAAGCGCTTCGAGACTCTTCTGATAGCGCTGAACCTCATCGTTCTTCTGATTCCACATAAATCGCAGGCTCTCCATCTGGCGGCGAAGCTGCGTGATTTCTTGCTCCGTCTTCATTTTAGCGTCGTAATCATCCTGCACGTGACGCTTCAAATCTTGATTCTGAATTTCAAGGCGAGTCTGGGCTGCAAGCAAGTCGTTCGCCCGCGATTGAAGGCGTAGGATTTCATTTTCGAAGCGAACTTTCTGATCGTCGCGCAGGCGCTCAAGCTCAATCACGCGATTTTCAAGTTCGACCTTTTGTTCCAGAGCCTTGGTCATAATCTCCATACGTGACTGCAACTCGATGGAACCCTTTTCCAGATGGGATCGATCTTCAAGCAGTTTTTGAATCTCTTGTTCCATGTGGGTGACGACATCTTGCTTTTGGCGATAGACCTCGTCGATCTGATTCTTGCTTTGGCGTAGGACTTCTTGCATCTGATGTCGAACATCTTGAAGTTGAGAGTCCCGCATTTGGATCTGTCGACGAACTTGCTCAAGCTGCTGAACGGCTTCGTCACGGGCGATCTTCAAACTTTGAATGTAGGGCTTGACCTGCAGACGGATTTTATCGTGGTACTTTTTAAAGCGCTCGAGCTCCACTTTCGTGGACTCAAAATCGGCGAGATCGGCCGAAAGGCGCTCTTTTTCTACTTCAAGTTCATCGACCTTCGACTTCCAGGCTTGGTCTTTTTCTTTCAACACTTGAACTTGATCCGAGTAGTTGAGGATCTGATTCTTCTGTTGGAAATTTTGCGCCTGAAGATCTTGATTCATATCTTCCAGGGTGGCCAATCTTCGTAACGCCACCTTCAAGCGCGACATCAAATCTTCATTCTGAGAAATCAGATTCTCAATCGTCGCCGATTTCATGAGATCTTTTGAAACATAAGATTCTTGAGGCAGAGGACCATCTTCGAATCGATAATTTTCAAGAAGAGACGAGCTTAAGTGTTTAATTTCCATCACCTTCATCGTCTCATAATGAAGCGGTCCTTGCAAAATGTACCGACGAAAGGGCGGGAACCTGGACCTTGGGCGGTTAAGGTCGAGGTCGCATTGGCCGAAAAGAAAGGGTATGGCAGGCTCAGCTCTCAAGGTCGACAAAAACCAGTTAGAAAAGGCTATTTCCGTCGCCCAGGCGAAGGAAGAGGCTAAGATCTTCGAGATCAGCAGCGAGCCCGTGGATTTTGGTCGAGCGGACAGTTTGCGCTACAATATTCTCACGTGGGTCCTGGAAGAGCGCTATGACAAGGCCATTCAAGAGATGAAGGACTTCGTTGAAAAGCCATCGGACTATCCAAACTTCCGCGATAAAGTGGAGCGTTTTGCCAGTCACGCGGTCGATCTGATCTACGCGATCAAAGCCAAGCGAAACTTTCCCGGTATTGCAAGCCTCACACGAGCCAAACAGCAGGAGTTGCGGGAAAAGTTCAAAGAGCACTTTAAGGAGCTCCAGCTTGTCATGAAGAAGATTGAAAAGATTCAAGTCGATCTGAGAATTGAAGACGCGAGGTCCACAATCTATGTGATCCAGGCCCTTTGGTTATCAGGTTTTGCGATTGCCGTTTTGGCTTTCATCCTAGAGGTCTTCAATGGACTCGCGATCACGGGATCTGTTGTCGTAAACGATCTTCTGGGTCGTGGAGTCGATTGGCTCTTTAATTTGATTGGCTTCTAAACTTTCGCTCGGCCTCTTCAAGAATCGGCAAAAATTGGCCCCCTGACAGAGACTTTCCATTCATGAAAAACGCCGGCGTTCCGCGAATCCCAGCTTGGGTTCCTTCTTCCGCCATTTTCTGAATGGACAGGCGAGTGTCGTCCGCGCTCATGCAGGCCTTGAAGGCTTCGCAGTCTTTAACCAATCCAGACTCACACAACTTTGAATCCACAAGCTCAAGGTTTCGAAGCTGAAGATACTCCTCTTGGTGATCGAAAATGTGAGACGTCATCTCCCAACCGTTTTGATCCAGCTTTTCTGAACACTGCATCGCATAAGCAAGACGGCAGGAGATGCCGTCCCCTTGCCCCTTAAAGACTGGGGCGGCATTGCATGTTCCATCCAAAGGATAAGGTTTAAAGATCAAGGCGACGTCGGGTCGCGACAGCACGAAGGCCTTCAAGGTCGGAGCGGCATGTTTACAATGAGGGCAGCGAAAGTCAGCGAACTCAACCAAGGTCATTTTCGCTTCCGCCGGATCCGCACCCAAACGAAGCCCTGAGCCCACTTCAAAGTTCATTGCCGGAGCCGCCTGCCAAGAGGCAACAGCATCTTGAATTCGCGTCTGCATTCGCGAGTCCGTTGCGGGCCCGCCCCAGTTTTTAGCAAGAACAAAGGTCAAGACAGGAATGGCGACGAGCGCCCCCCAAGTCACCTTTTCCCGCGCCGCCTGACCGAAGCCGGCGAGGGCGGTCTTGAACTCGAAGCCCGCAAGCTTCAAGAACAGAAAATTTGTGATCGAGAGTCCGTAGGCGATAAAGCAGAAAAGACAAAACGTTTTGAGTTGGGTCATGGAAATGAAAGCCATGACCACGGAAGCTCCCGCAATGAGCAGTGTGAGAGTCGCGACCAAAGTGGCCCACGTATCACGAAGCTCCTGACGGATCAGCAGGCCGGATTGGGCAACCAGGTAAACCAAATGCGTCACGAGGGCCCAGAGCGCCAAAGGGAAGCCTGCAAATCGAGCATACTTCGAGGTGCTGACCACATCGCAATTCCAGACCGAGCTCAAGTTGCACAGGCTTTGCCCACTGGCCAAACCGTTTTGCAGGTCGAAAAACTTCTGCGTCAGATAGCCGTGAAGAAAGATTGCAACAAGAGTTAACAATAAATTGATCAACAGAGGTTTCGTTTTTATCATAAGGGGCATCAGAACACGATTTTCCACATCAAGCAAGTCAGGTGAAACGCGTGAAGGCCTTCCCAACCTCAATGGCGATTAAAAAAGAGCTCTATCACCGGATTCGCCGCCAAATTTCTGACCGATTAGGCCAACGCGATCTGGAGATCAAACGCTCGGAAAGAGCTTTAAGCCGACTCTTCGCCGACAAGTGGTTGAAAGTTCAAAAAGAACATTTTCGAACGGCTCTCGAACAGGCCTCGTTGGTGTTCTGGGGAGATTTCCATGGCGTTCGACAATCACAAAAAACACTTTTGCGCTGGCTCGAGACTCAAGACTCAAAGGATTCGAATCTCGTTCTGGCGCTCGAGTGTTTTCCGTCAAATTCTCAAAAATGGTTAGATGCCTATCTTGTCGGCGAACTTTCGGAATCCGATTTTCTAGAAAAAATTCGGTGGACTCGAACCTGGGGTTTTCCGTGGGAACATTATCGTCCGTTGCTCGAGTGGGCGCGGCGCCATCGGCGCCCGGTGCTGGCCGTCAATGCGCCGTTGAATCGCACTCGGTTGAAGGATCGCGAGTCCTGGACGCTGCGACTCTTGGAAAAGTATCAGGCAGAAAATCCGGGTTGTCGGATTTGGGTTTTGTATGGTGAGTACCACCTGCTGCCTCAGCATTTCCAGCGACGCTTGAAGAATGCCGAACAGGCGCTTTTCGTTTTGCAAAATTCGGATCGGCTTTATCTCAAGAGAAATGCGGTGAGTGCCCAAGAAGAAGTTTTTCGGGGCCCGCGGCGCTATTTCTGTTTGCAGAATGTGCCCCCTTGGGTCAAGTGGCAGACCTATCTTCTGTTTTTGGACCTGAAAGAGGACCAAGAGATTGATGAGGGTCTTGAGATCACAGATCACGTCATGGGTTGGGCGCGGATTTTGGCTCAAGAACTTGGCTTAAATCTTCGAGAAAACGAGTTGAATGTTTACGCTAACGACGAGCCCGCGCTTTGGGAAAAAATGAAGAAAGAGCCTTTCGAGGTCCAAGACCTCTATCGTCGGTTCATTGAAGAAGGTCTGAGTTTCGTAAGCCCCCAAGGGGGTTGGGCCTATCTTTCAAAAATCAGCGTGAATGAGGCGGCAGGCCTGGCCTTGCAGGTGCTGTTTTTTCAACAGAGGCCCGAGCTTCGTTGGCCCAAAGGAACACGCGGTTTTTGGGAGCGCAGTATCTGGATTTTTGCTCTGACATATTTGGGCTCCAAGATGATCAACCCTCATCGTAAAACGCCTCAGCTGCCCCAGTTGCAAAAGAAAGTTCGCTCGGCGGCTCGACCCTTTGAACGTCAGGCCGCGCGTCTGGCCGTCGCCTATTCCCTTCGAAAGTCCCTGGGTCACTCGTTAGATCTTTTTGAGCAGACTCATTCGGACCGTGTCCGGTTCCAAGCCGCGCGCTGGATTGCGGGCCTTTGGGGGGGGCGCCTGTATAACGCCTATCACCAGCGTCGACTGAGAGCTGAAAACCTACGGGCCTTTCTAGCTCAAGACCCCAATCAGGAAAACTTTGAAGTGATCCTTCGTCACTTCCTAGAAGTTCTTCATGAGGCCGAAGGCTAGGAGGCCGCCTGAGGCACCCGTGGAGGGACCTGGCCGTTGACGTGGGGGTCTTAAAAGATGCGTGGAAATGTTATTTTTTGGAAACCCGAGTGCGGAACTCTTTGCCTGGCTTAAAGCGCGGCACGGCCATTCCGGGAACTTCGGCATACTCGCCCGTTTTTGGATTTCGCCCGGGTCGTGCCTTTCGTTGAGTTCTTACAAAAGATCCAAAACCCACGAGCTTGACCTCTTCACCTTTTGAAACCGTCTTTTGAATCAAATCCAAAGTCGCATCCAAAAGTAATTCGGTCTGAGATTTTGGAACTTTTAATTTCTCAGCAAGACGCTCAACGAATTCGGCTTTGTTCATGGTCAGTCGGCTCCTCAAATTCGATCTCAAGTGAAGGACGTTGAAGCTAAATGCCCCTTGCCCACCCGTCAAGGGGACGGTAGAGTTTTGACATGCTTGCACATTTGAAAAATCAGTTGGCGCAAAAAATTTCCAAAAAGACTGGACTTCCGGAACTTGACATTTTGAAGGCGCTTGAAATTCCTAAAAATTACGAGCACGGACACCTGAGCTGGCCGGTTTTTGCGTATGCGAAGTCAACCAAACAAAATCCACAGCAGGTGGCGCAGGATCTTCAAAAAGACTTGTCGAACAGTCTTCCGATTCTTGAGTCCATCGGCGCCATCGGGGGGTTCCTCAATTTTAAGCTGAAATCTTCCGCCCTCGCGCAGACTCTCTCTGACAGTGCACGCGCGGCCCAACTGGGACGAAATGCGATTGGGCAAGGAAAGACCATGGTGATTGACTATGGTTCCCCAAACGTCGCAAAAAAAATGCACATCGGGCATCTACGGGCTACGATCATTGGGCAAGCGATTCGCAATCTCGCCGAGGCCTCTGGATTTCACGTGATTGGGGTCAATCATCTGGGCGATTGGGGAACCCAGTTTGGAAAGTTGGCTTGGGCCCTTCAGGCGTGGGGTTCGGAAATGGGCGAGCGAGCCTGGTCGATCGATGGCCTGCTCGAGCTGTATATTCGTTTTCACGACGAAGCCGAAAAGAATCCGAAGCTCGAAGAGCACGGGGCCGAAACTTTTCTCAAGCTTGAAAAGGGCGATGCCGAGATTCAGAAAATTTGGCGACGAATCGTAGACGTCTCGATGGCGGACTACAATCGGTTGTATAAAATTCTAAACGTCAAACATGATCAGGTGATCGGAGAGTCCTTCTTCAACGATAAACTTGAGGCTGTCGTTCAAAAGCTTGAAGCCAAAAAGCTCCTTGTCGAAAGTGAGGGGGCTCAAGTCGTCCTCTTTGATGAAAAAGAAAATATGGCGCCCTGTCTGATTCGAAAAAGTGATGGCGCCTCGCTGTACGCGACTCGGGATCTTGCTGCGGCTTATTACCGTCATGATGTGATGAAAGGTGATGAGCTTGTGTATGTCGTGGGTGCAGATCAGAGTTTGCACTTCAAACAAGTGTTTCGCGTGCTTGAGCTCTTGGGAGAACCCTGGGCGAAGAACTGCCATCATGTGAGTTTCGGACTGTACCGATTCAAAGAAGGAAAGATGTCGACTCGTAAGGGTCGCGTCGTTCATCTGGAAGATGTGCTTCAAGCAGCCATCGAATTTGTCACTTCGACAGTTGAAGAGAAGAATCCCGATCTTCCGGATAAAGAAAATACGATTCGAAAAATTGCGGTCGGAGCCGTTTTTTTCAATGACCTTCTAAATGATCGTGTAAAGAACGTCGAGTTCGACCTGGAACGAGCCATGAGTCCCGAAGGCGACAGTGGGCCCTACGTTCAGTACACAGCTGTTCGTTGTAAAAGTATTCTTCGAAAGGTCTCGTTCCAGTGGCAGGGTTTACCTGCAAATTCGGATTGGACCGATTCGGAAACTCGCCTGATGTTCTCGCTTTTGCAATTTCAAGACGTTGTGAAATCAAGCTACTTACATCTGCGACCGAATATTCTTGCTCAGTATCTTTTGAATGTTTGCTCTGATTTTAGCCACTTCTATCATCAGAACCGTGTTCTCGGTGAAGAGGCTTCCTTGCAGAATCGACGACTCCATCTTGTGGAACTCTCTCGTCGTGTCCTTGAAGAAGGCTTAGGCCTTTTGAACGTCGAAGCTCCCGACCAAATGTAGGGCTCCGGGTCCCCCTCCGGAAGAACTCGGGCTCCTGCCCTCGCCCGG
>JBKDHV010000009.1:0-1010 GCA_046336915.1 Bdellovibrionales bacterium | reverse complement strand
CGTCGAATAACTTCAAGTTCAACTGGCACTAGTAGAAAAAGTATAAGTGCATTGCACTCGAGTCTTTATCTGGGACCACCAAGTCCTCCTCGTCACGGGAAGAATCGAAAGTCCATGTATTCAACAATTGGACTAAGTCATCCGCCGCTACAGTAACATTTCCATTCTCCTTCCTAGAGTTTGTGCTATTTCGCTTCATCATAGTTGATCAGGCTATTAAGAATTGAAAGACGACTTGATTACGCTTAGAGTTATTAAAAATTGTGATTTGTTCTCGAAAGCTAAGAACGAAAACTACGAACTCAACCGATTGTCAAATCCTGAGAGGTCACCTTCCATTTCACTATTTTGCTCGCCTGCCATCCCTACTTTGATTCCATATCATTCGGCTACATTTCCTACGACATTATGACTATGCCTTAATCCTTCCCCTAAAACCTCACTCATAACTCATAATCCACCTTCCCCATCCCATAAAATATGCAACTTTGACTTCCTCTTGACACTTTGCATTTCCATCACCATTCCCAATAATAATCCTCCACCTCGCTCCCTTTCTACTTCCCACCAATAAAGCCTTCACTTCCACTAATGTCTTTACTTTTTCACCCTAGTTCCACAAGCTCCATAGCTAGACGAATATCACCCTTTAGAACTCCTTTTCACCTCCAAACTCTACAGTAGATATAAGCACCCCAATAATGTGTATTCTTACCTCCCTCAAACTAAGGACCAGAATTGGTCAGCACGTTAGTGCGCCGGCTTCATATTGACGGCATGGATACGTATGTCCTCACCCCCAATGTTCGCCACATAGACCACTGCATTGACCCGTTCCTTCACGATATACGGTCCATCGAATCGGGCTTGTAATTTGGCTGTCAACTTGTATCTCCTCTTCTCAGTCACCGACCTAAAACTCCTCACCGGGTTTCTCTTCCTAAAGAATTTGTCTCCAACCTTGTACTCCGTGTAATGAGGTATTCTGGACCTCAGTTTCACCCGATTAC
>JBKDHV010000008.1:0-3634 GCA_046336915.1 Bdellovibrionales bacterium | reverse complement strand
TCCTTGCACTCGTCCTGCCCTGAGTGTGGATTCAGTTTTCCAGATCTAGAGCCGCGGCTTTTTTCTTTTAACAATCCTCGCGGGGCCTGCCCGGATTGTCATGGACTTGGCACTTTGGATCTCGTGGAAGAAGAGATCTACTCCGATGGTGAAGTGGGCGGAAAAAAGTTGGATCAGGTTCGCTACACTTACATGGGAAAGACCGCGAAATCCGATGACGAGGATTCAGAATTTGAACCCGAGATCACGTCATGCCCCAGCTGTCATGGCACTCGCCTTCGACAAGAGGCCTTGAGTGTGAAGCTAAAGGATCGAACCATCGCGGATGTCGCGCATTTGTCCTGTCTGGAACTTCGGAAGTGGGTCCAAGACCTGAAGTGGTCAAATCGCGAGGCCCTGATTGCTGAAAAAATTCAGAAGCAAATTCTTTCACGACTGGATTATATGATTCGAGTCGGCACAGGATATTTAAGCCTGGATCGCAGTGCTCACACTCTGTCAGGGGGCGAGGCCCAGCGTTTGCGACTGGCCACTCAAGTGGGCTCCAGTCTGATCGGGGTGATGTACGTCATGGACGAGCCGTCGATCGGTTTGCATCCACGAGATCATCATCGTCTGTTGAATATCATTGGTGAGCTTCGCGACCGCGGAAATACAGTTGTCTTGGTAGAGCATGATGAGGACACGATTCGTTACGCAGACTGGGTTGTGGATATGGGCCCTCGCGCGGGAAAATTGGGCGGTCATTTGGTGGCCCAAGGCTCACCGGCCGATGTCGAAAAAAATCCGCACAGTCTGACGGGCCAGTACCTTTCTGGAAAGCTGAGAATTCCGATTCCAGCAAAACGGCGATCCGGCCACGGCAAGAGTCTTCATTTGATCGGGGCCTCGGGAAATAATCTTCAAACCGTGGATCTGCGAATTCCTCTGGGGACATTCACGGCGGTCACCGGTGTTTCGGGAAGTGGCAAGTCGACTTTGATCATCGACACGCTCTACAAGATTTTGGCTCAGAAATTCTACAAGGCCCAAGTGAATCCGTCCCCTTACAAAAGGATCGAGGGCCTTGAAAACTTAGACAAAGTGATCGAGATCAATCAAAAGCCCATCGGACGAACGCCGCGCTCGACACCGGCCACCTATGTGGGGCTTCTCCCTTTGATTCGCGATCTTTACGCAGGACTGCCGGAATCTCGTCTGCGTGGTTACGAGCCGGGACGTTTTTCTTTTAACGTGAAGGGCGGACGTTGTGAAACCTGCATGGGGCATGGGCAAATCAAAGTCGAGATGCATTTTCTCAGTGATGTTTATGTGACGTGCGAGACCTGTCAGGGGCGACGTTACAACCGCGAAACGCTAAACATTCATTACAAGGGAAAAAGTATCGCCGATGTGTTGGACATGTCCGTTGCCGAGGCTTTGGAATTCTTTTCAGCTGTTCCTGTCGTCGCCCGCAAACTCGAAACTCTTCGTCGCGTGGGCTTGGACTATATGACCTTGGGTCAAAGCTCCACGACACTTTCTGGTGGCGAGGCCCAACGGGTGAAGTTGTCTCGAGAGCTTTCCAAGCGCGGGACAGGAAAAACTTTGTACATTTTAGATGAGCCTACGACCGGTTTGCATTTCGACGATGTGAAGAAGCTTGTTGAGCTTTTGCAGGAGCTTGCAGATCAAGGAAATACTTTGGTGGTGATCGAGCACAATATGGAAGTGGTCAAGTGTGCCGATCATGTTATTGATTTGGGTCCTGATGGCGGTGTGAACGGGGGACAAATCGTGGCCCACGGAACACCTGAAGACGTCGCTCGAGTTCAGGATTCTGAAACGGGCCAGTTCTTAAAACAGGCCCTGAAACGCGGCTAGGGCCCGTTCCCTTTTTGGGAGCTTCGAGCCCTACTCTTTATTGCTGCAGATCGAAGTCGCGATTTTCACAAAGCCCGTTTTGTTCAACAGGTCTTCGGTTGAATTCAGGCGACCGCACATATTGAAGCCTTCGAAGAAAACTTCGTAGCCTTTCGATTGCCACTCTTGAGCCTTTTCAATGACTCGAGAGCTCATCTCACCTTCGGCGGATTCGTAGCGACAGCTTCGACCAGGTTGGCCGGGCTGTTGCGGTGGATTCGGCTTCAGATGACTTTCCTCTAAGCAGTTGCGAAGGGTCTGGCGGATTCGGTTCGCCTGAACCCAACGCGCCGGAAGCGTGTAGGGCTGACCTTCGATCACGGCGTCATAGTACTCTTTCGGATAGATGCCGTTTTGGCTCACGCCCCAACGGTCCCAACAGAAAGTGTAACGAGCCTCGCTGAACTCAAGACCGAAATAGGTCTCGAAATCATAGGACGCGGAATTGTAGTACAGATTCGAGAACGCTCGACGTTGAGCCGCAGGATCCTTTTGCAGAGCCTCGACGGTTCGCTGCTGGGTTCCGTTGAACGCCGTATCTGGATAAAGAGTGGGCGAGCACTGAACCAGGCGACGCAAGATCTGTTCGCGGCTAGGAGCCTTATAACCACGCGGGTCGCTGCCATTTGGAACAGAACAGCCTGCCGTCATGATGGTCAGCAGCTCTTGAGCTTTGCGCGAAAGCAGCGGCGGTGCGGGTTGCGCGGGAGTGGATCGGCAGTTCAAACACGACAGCAAAGCCTCACCGGGCGTAGGGCCACACGTGCCTGACTTCAGATTCAACGCAGGTGGCTCGGGCACAACAACAGGTGGCGGCGGCTGCACAGGTGGTGGAGGCTCCACAGGCGGCGCCGGTGGCTCAACTGGCGGAGCAGGCGGTTGAACAGGAGGCGGTGGCTCAACCGGAGGAGCGGGTGGCTCGACAGGTGGAGCCGGTGGAGGTGTCACAGGGGGCGTGGGCGGTTGATCGATAACGGGCGGCACATCCTCATCGGGGACGTCATCATCATCAGGGTTGGCCGGCGTTTCCGCCTTGAGCTTGTCGAGCGCCCGGCCAGCAAAGTCGACATTGTTGTCGCAGGCCGAAAGAACAAGACTCGCCATGAGACCAGCCAGAAAATAGGAAAACTTCAGCATAAAAACCCCCACTTAGAGCTCTTATCAAAACGTGTGCCTAAAAAATCAGCTTGAGATTCTTCTTCAAACATCATGAAGGGTGTCACAAAATTCATAATGATACAGTTGAAAAATTTTTTCTTTTTTTGTCGACTCTTTGATACTGTCGACGACGAAGACAGTTTTTTGAAAATTTCAAAGCCGCTCGCGGAGATTTAACAGGAGTTTTAAGCGATGAAAGTATTCCGAACCTCTATCCTTTTCACGATTTTCGCTCTCATTCTCGCGTTTTTCGTCGGCTTCTACGACAGGACGTCAGGCGGGTTTGTTCTTGAGTCCGGGATGAAAGCCCTGTTCATCGCTTTCGTTCTGACGGTCTTGGAAGTGTCCCTTTCCTTCGACAACGCGGTGGTAAACGCAAGCCTTCTGGAAACGATGACACCGGTTTGGCAGCGCCGCTTCCTCACTTGGGGGATCCTGATTGCGGTCTTCGGAATGCGTTTAGTTTTCCCTCTCGCGATCGTTGGCTTCATCGCCAAGATCGGGCCAATCGAGGCTCTCCAGCTCAGCTGGTTTCAGCCGGAAAAGTACGCGGAAATCATGCTCTCTACCCATC
>JBKDHV010000007.1:0-18353 GCA_046336915.1 Bdellovibrionales bacterium | reverse complement strand
GACAAAGCCAACTTTAAAAAACAAGTGACTCGATCAATGAAGTCACTTCAGAAAAACAAAAATAAAGTGCGCTCATTTTTTCAAAAGCCAAGCCTTAAATACGCCGCCTAATGTTGGTTATCCAACGAACTTATTAATAGGTGTGGATCTTGCGACCATCCGGACAACTCTTCGAACTTGTAAAAGCGTCGAAAATCTGGGACGGCTTAGTCTTTATAAGATTCATGAGGCTTATGTCCTTTTAGATTATGCGCATAACCCAGATGCCCTAAAAGCCGTTGGTCAGTTTCTAAAAAAGTGGGAACTGGGTGACGCTCTTTGCGTCGTTGGGCTTCCTGGAGACCGAAGCGATGAGCTCCTCAAGGAGTCCGCGCGGGTTCTTCGAGACTCATTTCAGAATTTCATTCTTCGGGATGATGAAAATCTTCGTGGACGCTCTCCCCTCGAGGTTCCCCGACTGATGGAAACGGTCATTCGAGAAACTTCAAAAACTGCTAAAATACAGCTGCAACCGGACTGTCGAGCGGCCATGGAACTGGCAATCTCTCAACTCCAACCCGGTCGTTTTGTGGTCCTCTTTTATGACGATCTTGAAACGACGTTGGCCAGCCTAAGACACTACGATCCCATTCCTGTGGAGGACTGGCCCTTCCCACCGCGTACGCCCGAGCCTCTGTCTTCAAAGGCAAAAATCTGCGAGCCCGGGCAGACCCCATCCCGGCCTTCTCCCCCTGAGGTGATTCGATGAGCACGAAGACCCGAGGAAGAAAGACAAAAGTGCGCTCAAGCCGAAAATCAAGACGGCGTGGAACACTTTTGATTATCGGGGGGGCTGAGGATAAAGTAGGCGAGTGCCTCATTCTAAAAGACTTCGCTCGGCATGCTCGAGGCGGACCCGTCGTGATTGTGACGGCTGCTAGCCAAGTTGCGAAGGATCTCTATCGCGACTATGTCCGGATCTTTAGACGCTTAGGCCTTCGAAAGATCCGCCATCTCTACTTAGAACAACCCGAAGAAGCCCGGAATCCCGAAATTGTACATTTGTTTGACCACGCGACCGGGGTTTTCTTTACCGGGGGTGACCAACTTAGAATCACGACAAAAATGGGTGGGACCGATCTTTTACATCACATTTTGGAGATTTATAAGCGCGGTGGAGTTGTTGCAGGGACCTCGGCAGGCGCTTCGATCATGGGAAAGACTATGCTCGTGGGCGACGACGGAGTCGAGTCTCACAAAGTTGGCAATTGGATGATGGCTCCTGGTCTTGGCTTTGCTGAAGAGATGTTGATTGACCAACACTTTGCTCAACGGGGACGTATTGGTCGCCTTTTAGGGGCCGTGGCGATGAATCCCGGAGTTCTTGGAATTGGAATCGATGAGGACACAGCTATTCGAGTGGAAGGAGATCATTTTCAGGTGATAGGCCGAAACGCTGTTTATGTTGTAGACGGGCGGTCGGTCTCTCATACAAATATTTCCGAAGCCAGTGCAGAAAGAACAATGTCCATGCATGATGTGACTTTGCACATTCTTGCCGAGGGAGAAGAATTTCACATTCATGACCGTCGTGTCCTATCGACATCACAAGGCTCACGAGCTCGATAAAAAATTCATTTCATTTAGAACTCAACTTTGTTTAGGCATTCTTGAAGAAGTCGAGTTTCGGTTCCAATCTGGGCCGAGGCTGTTCTCTCTTGGAAATTCTGTTTCCAGGCGTAGCAAGTGTTGCAGCAACAATTTTTCATTTCTGAAATTTCATCGTTTTTTTTGTTCCATTTTAACCTTGAGAAGTGATACCACCCGTCCACTCATGAAAACCGAAATTGAAATGTCCCAAAATATAGTTAGTAACTCTGATGCCCATCTTGCTCAGATCCACTCATCAAGCGAAGTGCTTGTTGTTGAAGACTGTGTCGATAATCAGATTCTCTTCAAGGCGTACCTGGCAAAAGCCCCCCTCCATGTTTCGATTGCCTCAAACGGCCTGAGCGCCGTTGAGCTGGCCTGCTCGCGCCCATTTGACCTGATCTTTATGGACCTTCAAATGCCTCATATGGATGGTTTTGAAGCAGTTCGAACGCTTCGAGGCCTAGGTTACGAAGGCAAGATTATCGCTCTTACAGCGTGTGCTATGAAGGGCGATCGTGAGCTCTGCTTGCAAAGCGGTTTTGACGATTATCTTTGTAAACCCCTAAGTCGTAAAACTCTTTTGGATTGCGTACTTCGGCACTTAGAAAGCCCACTTCCCTTTCGACCGGTTGTCGTATCCTGACACAAACTCCCAACTGATCACGTTTTAGGGCTCGTCCCTGGGTGATTAACAGAAGGCTCTGGGGTATTTCGCCATCCTCGAAAATATGAAGAATCAAGCAAGGCCCTGATCGAGATGTCACGACCCTTGCTTATCAGTTAAGACAGGTTTCTACGATCCCTATCAATTCTTCGAAGGAGCAAGTATGCAACAACGAAGCACAAAGTCCGGAATGAAGAACAGCGTTCGCAACACTCAGGGAAAAGTCTTAAAAGCGAATCGTAAAACTAAATCGCGTCCCAATCTAAATGGGGATTCTGATGAGGCTGCGGGGCCTCGTTCACAAGCCCTGCACAAAAAGTCTCCTCAGAATTTAGCTCGTCATAGTCACGATGTGAAACCAGAATTTGAGTACGCTAAAGGCGCCAAAAATGAAGTGGGTCAAGACATGCGAAGGTCTCGTCAGAAAGCGATTGAATTTCAGAAGGACTTAGACGACGAATAAGTCTTCCTAAATTCACATCACGATTTCTCTTCAAGAGAGATGCACGTCTTTCGTTGGAATTTCTGTTTTTCACCAAGTCAACTTGCGATGAACAGATGACTTCACAAATCGGAGTTACAATAATGAAGATCTTAATTTTCAAAAGATGAAAATATGGCGACAACACGAAACTATAAAACGAGTAAAGGAACTGAACTTCCGCTTCTAAATCTTCGTGGAAAAGAATATCTCGAAGTTAAGTATCGACTGGTTTGGTTCAGGGAGGAGCACCCCGACTGGTCTATTGAAACACAACTTATGAACGTGACCGACGTTTCGGCCTACGCGCGCGCAACGATTCGCGATGAAAAAGGTCGAACGATCGCGACCTCCCACAAATTTGAAAGCGTTCAGGGTTTTCCTGATGAACGGAGGTCATCGTCAGCTCAGTCAGAACCTTCAGCTCGGGATGCCGAACCCTCTTCGTCGGAAGAAGAGGCTGAGACTCCCACGCGAGATGTCGTGGAACCGGGCGACTACAGAATCACTTTCGGTCGGAAGTATAAAGGTAAAAAACTTCGGGAAATCCCCAAGGCTGAAATGGAGTCCTACATAAAGTGGCTGGAAGACAGCGGCGTTCGGCCTGGCACAGCTCTCGCTCATCAACTTCAGTTTCTAAAAAAGGCTTTCGAACGACTTTATACAAAGTCAGAGGGAGCTTCTTCCTCACACTAGGCTGGGGAGAGTATCATGGAGCCCTATCAAAGAGCCCTCAGAACTGAAGACTCGTCATTTCAAAGGGATGAAAAATGGGGCCTCGGTCAAATGAGCTCTGACTTTCGTGAGGGGTCCAAATGCCACTCCCAGATTTCGCCGTCTTCGGGGTGATCAACGACTTCAACGAACTTAAATCCAATCTTTTTCAAAACACTGTTCGAGGGACTTTCTTCGGGAGTCGTCTGAGCGATCACAACAATTTTGGGATTCTCTCCGTGGGCAATTTCGACTAAGGCTTTTGCCATTTGGGTTCCATATCCGCGCCCTTGAAATTCGGGAAAGGTAAAGTAGGCAATTTCAACTCGGCCCTTGTGGGGTCTTGATTTAAAAGCACAGGTTCCCACATAGTGGGCCCCTTCAAAAGCCAAATACCCGATCCAAGGCTCCAGATACCCCGAGCGCTCGTAAAGATTTCGAGTGGACTCGACGACTTCGACAACAACATCGGAAGCTTCCAGATTTTGCTCGATCGGACCCGTCCTGGGTATTCTGATCAACTTCATAGGCTCCTCTATTCTCCGCAGCACTTCTTAAACTTTTTTCCACTCCCACAAGGACACGGGTCATTCCGACCTGTTTTGGGTTCTTGTCGAACAAACTGTTCGGGTCGATGTCCTTGTCCGTCTTCATGAAGATGGGATTCGCCATCTTCAAACATCCAGTGACCTTGCGAATCTTTTCGAAATTTTGAAATCTCATGATGTTCAAGATCTTGGCCGTCTTGACGATAACGTGCGACGAACTCCACAGTTCCTGTGCTGTCAGAGGGCCGACCTTTCTCTGTGGAAAGAATTTCTAGGCCACGCCATTCAGATTCAGAGGCCCATCGCTTCGCCTCAGCCTCGTTGAACTCACGTGCTGCAGCTCCGCCCACAGTCTTCTTGAGATAAGAAATGTCAGACTTCACAAAGGCGGTGTAACGAGACCGCATCAGCGCTTCGGCAGTTGGGGGCCACGCTTGACCCGTTAAGTAAGGTCCACAGCACTCATTGAAATCAATCGAGCTTCCACAATCACACATAGAGAGATTTTAGTCAGAACGAATTCGCAAATACTAGGGGTTTTTTTGTAGGGTCTTGCTGGGGCATGACCCGATTTTGGTACCCTTCCGACCGAAGGAATCTTACCTTTTAAATTGGATTCGACTTTGAGAGTTTCGGATCTTCGCAGCTTCGGCGGCAAGGACGGCCATGCGATCATAGTCGGCAATCGTGAGCCCCGACCATGGAATCCGAGTGTTCGTTTTTTGAGATGCACCTTCGATGCGACGGCCATCTCGGAATAACAAGCGGAAACCCTTCTTCCCGCCCTCCTGGCCTAATTCGTACTCAATTTCGCAGTTCAAAAGACGGGTCATTTGTCGAGTTCGCTGAAGCGCGCGCGCTGTTCGCAAGAAGTGTCTTTCATATTTATCAGCTAGATCATCGGGAGTTTCTTGAGAAGTCCTTGAATCTTCCTCTGGAGCTTCGACTTGAGCCGATGGAAGAAGCTCATCATTTTCATCCTCGAGGAGCTCGGGTCGAGTTTTGCGCATGAGGATCAGGGACCAAGCTAATAAAGACCGAATGGACCCCAATTTGAGCGGTTGAATTTGATGTCTTTGGCAAAAGATTTCGAACCCGCTTTTAAGGATTTCCTCGGGGAACTCCTCGAAGAAAAGACCTTTTGAAAAGTCCTGCGTCTGAATAGCGCTCCACACCCGCCTAATGAAATCTAGCGATAGAGCGTGGGAAAAAGGCCCCACAGTGTGAACTTCATCTTGAGAGTTCTGATACGAGGAAAGGTCCCGCGAGAAAAAGACAAGTTCCCGATCTGCCGCTATCAAGTTGACGTTGTAAGGGGGGTTTAGCCTTTTGATTTCGTCAGTTTCAAGAAGGGCGGCCTCAAGGGGACTGCGACATTCACTGATACTGATATTGTAAACCTGAGTTAACATTTCCAAATGACGTGGATCACGACCACTTCGGCCGCGAAAGTAGCTGTTCACTCGCATGTGCAGACTGCTCGCTTTACCGACGTAAAGAACCTCACCTTGACGGTTGAGCATTCGATAAACGCCGGGGCCTTTTGGAAGCTGCAGGCGAATCTCGGGTTTAAGAGGATAGTGGAAAGCGGACTTGGATCTGGATTTTGGCTTCTGCTCTAACCAAGCTTTCAGATCCTCGACGGTAATAAGACCGATCTTTTCCAGCTCGGGAAGAAGCCCTTCCCAGATCACCTTCGTGGCTTCGACATGGCCGACAGACCTTTTCAAAACCTCATGCGAGTGTCCAAAATAACCCGCCAATCCGCGCAGGCTTCGTGTTGGAAGATTAGGATAAAGTCGTTTTGCAATTTCATGCGTGCAAAGGATTTGAAACGGGATCTCTTGATCAAAAAAGCTCTTTAAGAAGGGAAACTCAAACCTGGCATAGTGAATGATCGCGAACTTGCGCCCGGCCAAATCGTCTTGCAACCTTTGACGGACGACTTCTCGTGGCAAACCCGACTGAATCTCTTCATCGCTCAGGCCCGTGAGCTCGCGAATTCGATTTGGGATGCGGGGCCGATCTTGTTGCAAAACGAATCCAACAGCCTGACCAGAGATTTGGCTCCACGCGATTTCGAGCAGCGACCGCGATTGACCAAGTCTTCGGAATACTGAGCGATCATCAAGATCAACTCATTCCTTGTGATAGGTGTCTTTCTTAAGGTGAGCCCGACGTCCTGTTGAGCGCTCGATTGTGTCCTCCATGGCTCGAGTTGTGCGCTTCATTTGTTCGACGACATCGATTTCCCCTCGAACAAATTCGGCTGGCTCATCTTCAATTTGTTCTAGAGAATTTGTCATAGCTCCCATATTTTCATCAAGAGCGGTGATATCGCCCTCGTTGGTCATGTCTTGATCGGTTATGATCTGGGATTCGTCACGACGACTTTCAACCGACTCTTGATCCCCCACGATATCAGCCTTACGTCCCGGCTCGAAATCTGAATCCGTTTCTGGATCACGATTCGCGTTCTCGGACATTGTATGCAGATGCACCATTTTTCCCCCCTGTTCCGGCCCCATAGGCCCCTGCTCAGGAAGATGCGAAAACGATGCCGTATGAGGTAATTAAGAGAGTGTCTCAAGACCTCAAGACACGCCGCGCGGTTCAATGTTTTCGCCATTGAAGACATTGTCACGACAAGTGGAGATGCGATAGAAACTCTCTGCGGAGAAACTTATGATTCTGACGTGGTCTCGTAAAAATTTAGCGCTTCTTGCCTTCGCTCTTGGCCTGGCCCCCTTGCATGCGAGCGCGGCCCCCTTGCGAACTCAAAAGGTCTTAAAAACAACTGTCGAGAAGACTCTCTTCAGGGCCACTCTGGAAAAAGGTTATCACTTCAATGAAAAGGCCCCAAACGGGGTTCAGATTGACCAGAAGTTTTTGAAACCGCAATCCTTCTCATCCCGACAGTTGGAAGTCGCGGGTCTTCCTGAGAATCTAAGTGGGGCGACCGCCAATCTGTATGTGTGTGATGATCAAGTCACATTTTGTGAAGTGCACACGCTTGCTCTCGGTGAACTCGTCGGGACTAAAAAGGGAACGAAGTCGAGCGCCACTTCCAAGCTGATGGCTTCTAATAAGTATGGATTCTTCACCAATTTCGAATCCGGCCTAAAATTGGCCAAGAATTTGAAACAGAACGTCTTCGTTGAGTTCGGTGCGCGATGGTGCCCAGCTTGTTTGCGTCTTGAGTCTGAAGTCTTCAATTCGGTTGATTTTCGCGAACTCACTCAGAATTACGTTAAGGTTAAGGTCGACGTTGACGAATTTCAGAATGTTCCCCTGCTTGAAAAATATGACGTCCGAGTCTACCCGACTCTTGTCACTTTGAATCCGCAAGGCGAAGAAATCATTCGCCTCCATGATTATCAGCCGATCGCGACTCTTACCAAAATTTTTGATGAGGTGAGAAAGCATCCGGAGTCGATTGCGAGCCTTGAGAAACGACCCCTTACGGCCGAACTCGAAAAGATTTTGTGGCCTCGCTACTTTCACGGGGGTAAGTACGATAAGGCTCAGGCCATCCTGGAAAAAGTGGATCCTCGTCCCTCGGAGTATTGGACCGCACGAGTCGAGGCCGCGCGAACTCGCAAGAAGCAGGATCCTAAACTTAAAGAGGATTTCATTAAGACTCTCAAGGCCGCCCTGAAGGCTGAACCGGATTCAAGCCGCTCTCTCTACTGGCGAGTGCTGATGGCTCTTGAGCTCCCAGAGGGCGGGCGCGAAGCTCGTGAGGTCGCAAATGAATCCCAAAAGCTTTCGGCCCGGCTATTGAAAAATCCCGAAGAGCTTAAGCAAGCTCTTCTGACGGACTCTCTGGGAGAGTACACCGGTCTTGAATCCTTCTTTGTTGCTCAGCTTGCCGCCGAAGCTTCCGAGATCGCTCAGCTGAACTCGAAAGAGGCCTGGTCGACTGTTGTCGAGCAAGGTGAAAAGGCCAAGATTTCTGCTGAACAACCAGGCCCAGCTCTACGTCTTCTGTCAGCGATGATGAAGGCTGAGAAGTACGATCAAGCCCATAAGTTGGTGAAACAGCTTTTGAGTAAAGACCCGCAAAACGGAGATTTGCAAAGACGAGAACTGCGCGTGCTTCTTTATCTTGGTAAGTATGACGAAGCCGTCAACGTGGGTGAGCGAGCCTTGAAGAACTCATACGGCATTAACGAATTTTTTGTCGTCGAGCCGTTAGCGAAAGCTTATATCAGCTTGAAGAAGAAAGACCTCGCGAAATCCCTTGTCCAAAAGTACTTAAGCAAGAATGAAATCAATTTTCCTGATATGGAAAATTTGAAGAAAAGTCTTGAAGGTCTGTACTCCAAGCTTCAATAACCGAGGCCTTTTCACTGAAGAGGCACTCCGCCGTTTTTAAGCGTTAGCTGCTGAAACCAACGATGAATGTAGAGAAAGTGCTTTTCTTCTGTGGCCTTGGCCCTTTTGAATTTCTGAACCTCTTCCGCAAGCCCTGCCTGTTCGGCAAGAAGAATCAAAAGATCCCAACCGTCATTGTCGGTTCTTTCCGCGATAACAAGACTTTGCACACACTGAGCCACCGAGGTTCGCGGATCGTTCAAAACTTGAATAAGACCTTGTGACGCCATCGCCGCCACATCAGCACAGGGGGTTTGAGAGGTAGGGTCGGCCCCTAACTTCTCGAGAGTTTCCCAGACAAGATGAAAGTGCTCGGATTCTTCATTTCGAAACTCATACAAGAGATCCAACGAGATATGGGGCATCAGAGCTTCACACTTTGTAATCAGGGCATCGTAGAGTCGCACGCCTGTTCTTTCAAACGCAAGTCGTTCCCCCAGCTTGTCGATGAGAACGACAGGATGATCTTGTCGCAGCATATGCACGCCCACATTCAACGCCCCCTTAGCTGTTCCTGGAACTGGAACTGTCCCAACGGGGCCGCACTCGCGAATCACATCCTCTTTAAACCGGGCTGTTGTCATACTGGTGTCCAGAGAAGGACTTTGAAACTCGTCGACCCCCGAAATCATTTCTTTCGTTAATCGAGGCGACATTTGCACTCCGGTTCGGTTCAAGCCGAAATTCACTGAGTCTTTCATAAATGAACTCCTTTCCCTTGCTGATCAGGGCTCAAGGATGTGGGTTTGTGCTGGAATCGATGACTGAGTTCGCCACCAGGAGTCCAAATGTAGTTCAAGGCGACAATTTCAGAGGGAATACCCTCTGAGTGCAGACGTTGGCGGTAGACCCGAGTCGCAACACTCTCATCATCCGGCGTATTCACAATTTGATGTCTAAGAGCTCGATAATTGACTTCATTTCTTAAAACTTCCCTGACGAAGGCTCTTTGACTTTGATAAGCGAAAGGATCAGGAAGCTCATCGGACAAGACTTCCGCAGGATCGCGGCGCTCATGATCTTTGAACAACTGAACCACTTCATGGAACTGACCTAGTTCAAAATCAAGGAACTTTTCCCAGATCGCCCGAATTCTGGGATTGGTCTCGGAACGAACGCAGCCATAGTAGTTGTAGACTTCGTTCGCTTTATGAAGAAGGAGTTTTTCCAGCCAAGTTTCAGACGGATCGATGATGGATTCGTACTGAGTCACATGCTGCTCTTCAATCGACGCGATTTCCGCGTACAATTGACGCGCAATCGGATCAGCGAAAAGAGGCCCAATATTCATATAGAAGTTCCAAGTTTGCTGCTCGGCGGACATAATTGTGAGCGCATTCATCTTTGTGAGAGGTAACGCCTTCCTTCGATCGTAGGCCTCTCGAAGATCATCTTCGGGAGCACGATGATGATCCAAAGTCGGCCGGCCTGGTAGCACATCCGTGTAGCTTTGCAGAATGTTATTCGAGTCTTTTCCTTCCAATCGATCAAGCAAAGCCGTGTAGCGGTACATATGATCGAAATCTTCTAGAAGTCCGAAGCGATAGATTTGAGCTAAGTAGGCGTCAGGCTCGATTTGCGCGACGGCGGCCGTCACCTCTATGGCGACCTGTTCATAGGCAATTGTTGTCTCGAGGGGCGACAGATCGGCTCCTAAAAGCCAGTTAATTGTCGTCGCTTGATGTTGATCAATTCGTCGAAGATTAGCTAACGGAAGTTGAAGGTGTTTGTTCATTCGGGCGCAGGAGTGAGAAAAGCGGATGGATTCTAACTCAATTCCATTCATAAGAATGATGCGAACTCGAGTGAAGGCATCGTCATTTAACTTACTCACCGGCTCTTGAACGACGTTCTTCCAATTTCGAATCTGCTTTTCAACGGGATAACCCTTACTTTCAAAAAGATTAAAGGCCATTGGGCCCCCTTCCTAAGCGAGAGCCATCTGACGAACTCGCCTGACGGTTTTTCTGATTCAGATAATAGATAAGACCACTGACAAGAACGACTCCGGTGAAAACCCGCTTGAAGAAGGCTTTCTTGTTGTACTTCAATTCGGACTTGAGACCCATTTCATCAAAGACGTTTGGGATATGACCCTTCGAAAGGTCTTCAACCAATCCCTCAACAACATTTATTCGATCTGCAAGAAGAAGTAGCAACCATCGATGAATCTTGGCCTCGCCATACTTGTAGGCTTGTTCTCGAAGAAGTCCACTCAGTCCGGATGGAGGCAAGGTTGTTCCAAACACGTGCGGCAGAGTGGGCCTTTCGATCGATTCCAGAACACGTACCCCCGCTGTGTGGGAGTAGCCGAAGATCGCGCCGACAGCCGTCGATTCCGCATTGGTGTCATGACAATTTCCGTAGAGCTCCTTCTGACAAAAGAAGCAAGCACCACAGGAGATGTTGAAAGGGACTAACACATGATCTCCGGGTTTTAAGTTTTTTACAGATGAACTCACTTCCTCAACGATACCCGTGAACTCATGTCCAAAGGTCGTTCCGACTCGTGTATCCGGCACAAGGCCATGGTACAGATGAAGGTCTGACCCACAGATCACGGTTCGAGTCACTCTCACAATCGCGTCATTAGGATGTTCCATTTCAGGGGTTGATTTTTGCTCGGCTCGGACTCGATAGGGACCACGATAGGTCATTGCCAGCATACAAGACTCCTTTCAAGTATGAGGTCATTCTCAAATCTTCAGGTAAACAATCTGCAAAGGGAGAGCCAAAAACTTCCAATCTGATCTCTTCTTCAAAAGGGAAAAAAGTCCCGCCTTGCCGGTGGCCACGTTCCAAAGTACCCTGAGGGCATGGTGAAGATGACGATTCAATACAAAGGCGAAAAACACTGTGAGCTGGTACATGGGCCCTCGGACTCACAAATCGAAACCGATGCTCCAAAAGATAATCAAGGAAAAGGAGAGAAGTTTTCGCCAACCGATCTTGTCGGTGCGGCCTTAGGAAGCTGCATTCTCACGACTCTCGAAATTGTTCTCGAACGTGAAGGTCATCGCGTTGACCTTCGAGGAGCTCACGCTCAAGTGGTGAAGACCATGACAGGAGCTCCCCGTCGAATTGAATCGCTTCAGGTTCAAATCTTTTTGCCCGACAAGCTGACTTCAGAGCAACGAAAGCGGGCTGAAGAGATTGCTCATACCTGTCCGGTGCACAGAAGCCTTCATCCTGATGTTCAGATCCCGATGGAATTTCAGTACATTCAATTGTCTTAAGCCGAAACCCATTAGACTTAAAGCTTCGGCAGCCCTCTTTGAGCTCTAAAGATTCGGGTCGGGTCTTGGAACAGGCTCTTCGGGAAATCCACGCTCATTCGGAGGCGTGGGCGCATTCGGGAAGGACCGATCCTGCTACAAATCACGGTTTAACTGTGTTTGCACCCTGACCAAAAAGAAACTTTCGAGCTTCGTCTGAAACTGTTGGCTGGCTGTTGATCTCTCGACCCTTTTCATACGCCCTCTGGGTCGCGGGACGAGATGCAATTTGTGAGAACCATCTTTTGATATTAGGAAACTGCGCAAGGTTCTGGCGCTGACGCTCGTGCGGAACAATCCAGGGATAGATCGCCATATCGGCAATCGAGTAATCCCCTGCAACGTACTCGCGATCTGCAAGTCGCTTATTCAAAACAGCGTACAGTCGAGCTGTTTCGTTCACGTAACGATCAATCGCATAGGGAATCTTCTGAGGCGCGTATTGAACAAAATGGTGATTCTGTCCCGCCATCGGGCCCAGCCCTGCCATCTGCCAAAAAAGCCACTGCAGAACTTCCGCTCGCCCCTTCTCATGATAGGGGATAAACTTTCCCGTTTTTTCAGCTAGGTACAGAAGGATCGCACCCGACTCAAAAAGTGAGACAGGCGATCCTCCCGAGTTCGGTTGATGATCGACGATCGCAGGAATGCGATTATTGGGAGAGATCTTCAGAAACTCTGGACGAAATTGCTCGCCCTTCCCGATATGCACAGGAATCAAACGATAAGGTAAGCCTGTCTCTTCAAGAAACATCGTAATCTTGTGACCGTTTGGCGTTGTCCAATAGTAAAGATCAATCATCTTCAACCTCCCAGGTCTTACTTATAGAGGGAGATTTCGTGAAATCCAAGCCCTTGCCCACGCGTGACAAGGACATTAGCAAGCAGGATTGAGATCACATGGCTTCTAGTTAGAATGGAGTCTTAAAAGACCCGGGTCTCGACTTAGAGATCTTTGTCCGAAGGCTTAAACTCTCGAAGCTTTTCGGGTGTTTGTCCCTCTTGCTGCATGCGGATAGGATCCCGGAAGTTAACAGAGTAAGTGTTAAGTCCCTTACGATCATAAAACTTTACAATCATATCTTTTCCTGTGGCGCTAGCGGCCGAAACGTAGAAGTTCACGTCAAAGAATTTTCGTTTCGCTGTCATTCTCAGTCCGCCGTCTTGATAAACCCAGTCTCCGTATCCGGTTCCGAGTTCATCGATATCGTAATAGAATTGTCCGTTTTTAAATAGGACAAGTCGAAGGGGATACTGTTCGCTTGTTTGCAACAGCTTAATTTCTTGAATCTTCTGCGCAGCCACAGGGGCGTCTTGATCGGCATTCATCAGTTGGTTGAAAAACTCGGGTTCACGATGATTTTCAATCATCTTCATTTCTGAACTTGAGCAACCTGCAAAGAACAAGAAACTCGCAGCGATCATGAAGACAGGACGAACCCAGAACTTTTCCACATTCACCTCGGCTGTTACGAGTTTTAGGGTACCAAGATCGCCAAAGACCGTCAGCGCGGATGAAGGTGAAATAGACGAAGGTCCAACTGAGTTTTTGTGCAGATGTTACGACTTTCTTCGAGCCTAGCGGTCCAGACCCGCCAACGTGTCGATCAGGGATTGGCGATTCACAGGTTTTGTTAGGTAGGCATTGAATCCATTCGCAAGAGCCCTTCGCTTTTCCTCACGAAGGGCGTGCGCCGTCAAGGCCACAATCGGCTCACGAAAACCTTTCTCGCGAAGTTGGTGAGTCGCTTGATACCCATCCAGAATGGGCATCTGTAAGTCCATCAGCACCAGATCAAACTCCCCGGACATCGCCATAGGAATCGCCTCTTCCCCGTTACTTGCCAATTCAACTTCTCCACCTGCCGCTTTCAAGTAGTGCTCGATCAGAATTTGATTATCCACAGCGTCTTCCACAACGAGTATTTTTTTACCCGTCAATGCGGTCTCGGAAATTTCAGCGTCGGGTCCATCATCGAACGGTTTCGTGGGATCCGGATCGGGTGTGTAGAAGACTCCATCAAAGGGCCCTCCCTCAATCCAAAATCGAAAAAGACTTCCCTGACCCTCTTCACTTCGAACCAGCGCAAGATCGCCGCCCAGGGCTTGAGCAAGCTTTTGAGAGATCATGAGACCTAGGCCCGAACCACCGTGACGTCGAGTGAGAGAGTTATCTGCTTGCGAAAAGGAGCGAAAAAGTTGACCCCGATAGTTCTGTGGAATGCCAACCCCGGTATCTGAAACCTCGAATTCAATCTTGATCGGATGCGAGGGGACCAACTCATTTACGTTTCGGAGTGTGACAAGAATCTGACCTTTCTCAGTAAATTTGATTGCGTTTCCTATGAGATTGACCAAAATCTGCCGAAGTCGAACCGGATCCGTAATAATCATTTTGGGTAGAACACGATCCGGCTGGAATACAAGTTTAAGATTTTTCTCGCGAGCCTTAAGCTCCAGAAAACCCAGGACGTCGCGACTTAATTCGATCAGGTTTGTCGGAATCTCTTCCACTTCGAATCGATTGGCTTCTACTTTGGCCAGGTCTAAGACCTCGCCAAGAAGTCGGTTCAGCTGCTGACCGTGATGTTTTATTTTTTTGAGGTAAGACTTTGTTTCTGGCGTTTGTGGAAGCCCCAAGGCCAGGTCCGCAAACCCAATAATAATGCCTAACGGCGTACGTATCTCGTGGCTCACGTTGGTCAAGAACTGAGTCTTGGCTAAGTTGGCCGCCTCGGCCGCTTCTTTGGCCGCAATCAACTGAGCTGTTGCGCGACGACCCTGGTCGCGGACAACAAAGTAAAGATGATTTGAATAACTGAAAAGAATTCCTGTGATCCAGAAGACACAAAGAGAAAAATAGTCCTCTGCCGAAAGAGTTGCCAGACCCTCCAGGGGCTCGAGTCCCAAATACCAGATTCCCGCCGCTGCAAGTGTCGTCGCAAAGACTCCCGGCCCAAATCCTAAAAGTCGGCTGCAGAAAAAGACTGTCGGATAAAGAAAGAGATAGATCTTCCCGTCGAGAAAATCGTGAAGAAGATACTGACTCTGAAGCGCCAGTCCAACTGCTCCGAGAGCCAAGGCATAAGCCACTCCCTCTTTTGCTTCATCCACCTTCGAAAGAATGTTCGCAATTCGCATGGAATGGGCCTATCACGGAATGAGACTTCGAAGAACTCCAGATTGCCGTGTTCCTGATCGCGACCGTCGATCGCTGTTATTTAACAGGTCTTAGAAATTCAAGTTGATCGCGAGGGTCAGCCCTACGAGCGCCCGGTAATTCCGAACTCGGTTAAAATCCACGTTGGGAACAATTTGATAATCGAGGATGCGGCGGTACAAAATTTCACTCCACGCTACCGAAAAGTTGTACGCTTGAAGTCGATAGTGGGGTTCGTTTCGTGAGTCGAAAAGAAGAGTGTAGGCCAAGGCCCGACGTTTACTCAAAGAATGTCCCATCGAGATACCGTTCGTAACAGAGTACAGATGAGTTGTTTCAAGATACTCGCCCTGATTGATAAGTGTGATTGATTTCGTCTTAGAAAGAGGAATGTTGAAATTGAGGGCCTGAAAGGCCCCAACCCCGCGGGTCGAACTTGCGAAAAACTCCAGTTCGGGATTGATCCGAAATTTTTCGAAGGAAGCCGCGCTCTTGAAGGTGATTGAATGAGTAATTCTGAGGGGATCCTGAAGCTCGATCCGCGGCTCAAACGAAGTCCTGACTTTCCCTAACTGCTTGAAGAGACCTACGGTCGCTCCGTAGTTTTCTTGACGCGGACTTTGTTTAAGATAGCTTCTTCGGACACCCCGGTTTTCATCACGTTCATCATAGCTTGTGAACTTCAATTGCCAATAGCGCTCAACATTCGGAAGTCGAAGATTGAAGTTGAATGTGGTCCGATTAAAAGGGTCCTGGCCCTCTGATGAAACGGTTGTGTTCTCAACTCGGAAGGAGGACTCGTTCCTTCGCCTAGTGATTCTCTTTTGCCGAACTAAAAAAAGATCCAAGGTGTCGGCGGCACTGTCGACCCAATCCGAAATCTCAATATTTCTTTGAATCAGCTTTTCCTCTAAGCTCAAAATTCTTTCATCACGTTCGTCGTCGATAAAATCCGTATAATCTTGCGCACCACTCGTCGTGGGTAAAAAGATCAGGAAAGAAAAGGCTGTAGGAACCCAATGTTTTAACACGAATAACCACTTAAAATTTATTGTACTTTGTCTATCTTCGAACTTACTCTCCCCTTATGGCAATTCTTAAGACGATTTTTTTTGCCGTCTTCGTTCTAGGAGTTGGGTGGGCGCGGGCCCACTCGCCTAAAGATGGAAATGTTCAGATCTCCTTGGGTCATTTTTGGTTCAAATCGAACTTCGAAAAAGCCGGCGGTCTTCCCAGCCCTCCTCAACAGGGGGGACTCGGAATTGTCGCGACCGGGGACGTCAGTGACCGCGGGGCCATCGAAATCTCCATTTTTCAAATGTCGAAACGCTTTTATCGAGAACAGCTCGGCTATTTCATCGGAGAGAAAACCGAAATCGTTCATATTACGATGGGCTACCGATGGTGGCTAAGCCCTTCGTTTTCGGCGGCTTTAGCCCTTTTTTCCTCGTACTCGATGGGAACCCCTAACACGTTTCTGAATCAAGCTCCGCCAGAACTGATGATTAAAACGTCGGCTCAAGACATCACGGAGTATGGTTTTGATGGGGCCCTTCAGGGCGAGATCTGGCATCAAGGGCGCTACAGTGTTTTCGTTGAGGGCCGCTACTCTTGGTCCGCAACCGCCAAAGTTCGCGAGTACGCCGATCACTACGGGGCCTTCGTAGGTTTGCGTTACTTCCTACAGTCGCGAGAAAAAATTAAGGAGGTCCCATGAGTTCCAAAATCGATCTGATCATCACATCTCGAGAAAAGGATCTCGGAGGCTTCCCGGTTCGTCGAGTTCTTCCCTACGCCACTCATCGAATGGTCGGGCCCTTTATTTTCTTTGATCATATGGGGCCCGCAAACTTTCTACCCGGGAAAGGGATGGATGTACGCCCTCATCCTCATATTGGGCTTGCGACCGTGACCTATCTTTTTGAAGGCGAGATCTTTCATCGCGACAGTCTTGGCTCCGAACAACCCATTCAGCCCGGTGCGATCAACTGGATGACGGCAGGACGAGGAATCGTTCATTCAGAACGAACACCAGACTCTCTCCGTCGAACGGGTTTTAACGTCAATGGTATTCAGTGCTGGGTGGCCTTGCCGGAATCAGAAGAAGAGCGAGAACCTGATTTTGCCCATCATCCGAAGTCCTCGCTTCCCGAATTTGAAATTGAAGGTACTCGCTGCAAACTCCTGTTAGGTTCGGCCTTTGATAAGCAAAGCCCCGTGCAGGTTTACTCCGATATGTTTTATCTTGAACTTCAAATTCCAAAGGGTCGTCAATTCTCGTTTCCCGCTCGAGGACTCGAAAGCGCGTTCTATGTGATTTCGGGTTCCATTCAGGTTGAAAACCAAACTGCAACACCCTACACCATGATTGTTGCGAAATCGGGCGAGGATCTTCGTTTTTCAGCCCTTGAAGATTCGCGCGTCATGGTTCTGGGCGGAGCTCCCGTTGGACCACGCTTTATTTGGTGGAATCTTGTCTCAAGCTCTCAGGAGCGGCTCGCCCAAGCTCGTGAAGATTGGATGCAGGGACCTCGCGACGAAAGCCTTCGTTTTCGTCCCATTCCTGGTGACCGCCAGGAATTCATTCCAGCCCCGGAATGGAATCTCGTAAATGAGTCGCGTAAAGGAACTATCCTCTAGCGAGCTTGAATTTTGCTAAAGCGAAGTCCCTTGAAATCTGTTCTTCGGCACAGGTCAGGGGGCTTTCCTGACTCATATTCTTGATTTCGGTAGAATAACCCATTGTGGAAACTTCGAACCAAACCCAGATAAAAGAACGTCGCTGCAGGATCTGCTCTCAAACTCTTTTGGGTTTGGACTCATCAAAGGATTCTGAACGTTGCGAGCGTTGTGGTCATGATGAAAAAGCGCATCCCAAGTCGCCCCGAATGACGATCTCTCTAGCCCTTACGGCCCTGATCTTCTATGTGCCGGCGAATCTTTTTCCCTTTATGACGATCGAACTCTATGGTCGCCGAAACAGTTCCACCATTTGGGGCGGAATTGTCTCTCTTGTTGAGGCTGGATCTCTTTTTATTGCCATCATTATTTTTCTCGCAAGCCTGGTGATTCCCTTGATGAAACTTGTCATTCTTTTTTATCTTGCAGTGGGAACTCGAAATCTGAAGCGGGCTCGATTCAAAACCTCTCTGTACCGTTTCGTCGAGGCCATCGGTCGCTGGTCCATGCTCGACATTTTTTTGCTTGCGGTCCTTGTTGCGATGATGAAGTTAGGCAACTGGACAACCGTGACCCCCGAGCCCGGCGCCTTGATGTTTGCACTCGTCGTGATTTTTACCATGTTGGCCAGCGCGTATTTCGACCCCCGCTTCATCTTGAGGAATTACAATGCCCAATAGACTAGTTAGAGCGAGTTCGGAGTTCAGCAGCATTTTTGCTCTGAGAGCTTGATTATTTTTTGAGATCTTTCATTCTGTTTGGGTGAAATCACCACCAATTTTTCAGAGGAAGAATCATGATAGACTCCCGTCAGATCGGTTTG
>JBKDHV010000006.1:0-9864 GCA_046336915.1 Bdellovibrionales bacterium | reverse complement strand
ACGCAGCACGCAGCACACGCCTTTACAAACTAGACGAAAGAGCAAGAATCCTTTTCCTAGCTTTACGATCACACTAAAAGAAAAGACAATTAAATCGTGCTCTTACGCTTATTTATTTGCACAACTCTATTCTTTGGGATTTTAGATCCTACTTTAGGCCAAACCGGTAATACGGTGACCTATGTCAGCCAAGATGATCAGGATCTCACAATCCAAAAAGTCGTCATCGCTGACGTGTTGGATAATGTCGGAGGGGTTTACTCGAAACCCCTAACAGAGTGGCTTGTGAAAAAAGTTGAAACCGACAACCAGTGGAATCCCATCGGTACTCGAGAAAAAATTGAGTCCGATTATCTGGATCCTGACAAGGTTCAAAAAATTCTGAGCGCTTCAAACGCGCAGGCGCTCATTACAGCTCGAGTTCTCAGGGGACCACAGGGACTTTCTTATCGTATGACCTTTTTCGTTGGCCGCTCAGGTTCTCCTTTGGTGCAAGAATTCAAACGAGTTCCCACAACGGATTCTCTTGAAGACGTAATGAAACAATTCGCAAGCCTTTTCGACATCATGTTAAGCCGACTTCCTTACGACGGAGTCATTCTCAGTCGAAACGGCCGAGATGTAACCATCAGCATCGGAGACCAACACCGACTTCGCCCCGGCAATCAAATTGATGTTATCCAGATTCTCAAAGTTCAAAGACACCCCAAACACCAATTCATGGTGGCCTCTGAAAAGTCGATCATTGGGAAAATCCTTCTGACAAAGGTTGATGAAACTCTGAGCTTTGGACGAATCAGCTTTGAGAAAGAGGCGAATGTCATTCGCCCTGGCCAAAAAGTGATTTCTCAAAGAATGATTAAGTATCCAAGCGAAGAAGAACTTCTAACGAACCCACAATTCGGTGACTCTCCTGCCGAGTGGACTGTCCGACCAGATCCTCAGTTTGGGAAAGTAACTGTATGGGCAGGCCTGGGCCAGTATTCTCAAACAGCCGATCTTAATACAATCGGCGGAATTGACGCCTCGAGCCCCCTTTCACCCACGATTCGATTGGATGGCGAACTCTGGTTGAATCCGGAATGGTTTCTCTACGGAAGTACGATGCAATCAGCTTTCAATCTGTCAAACCCGATTCCCGGCGACAGACCATCGAACTTGAGTACCACTTTAAGCTCTTACACTCTTGCTGGTGGATACACCTGGTTGTTGGGAAATGATTTTCTTGGGCCAAAGATTCAAGCCAGCTTGGGTCTTCATCAATGGACCGCGGATCCCGCCCGTTCAGCGCCGGCCCAGGCCTTCTCGCGAACTCAATTCGGGGGCATGTATTTGGGATTTAACGGTTTCACAAATGTTTCCGAAAGATCGCCTTGGGACATCGGAGCCCAATTTAAATTTTTCGTAACCAAATCGGTTTCAGAAAGTCCCAAGTCCGGCAATGATTCGAATGTCAATATCCTCGATTTTTCAGTTTATACACGTTATCGAAAGTCAGTTCGCATGAGTTATTTGGCGCAGCTCGGGTTCGAAAGTTATAGCGCCGATTTCTCGGGCGGTGGAAGCCGACCTAATCCCGCAACAGAGATCACCCACAAGAACACTCTCGTTCTTTTGGGGATCGAGTACGCCTTCTAAGGAGATTTGATGAAAGCGTTTCTAAGTCTTCTTTTTCTTTTCAACTCGACGGCGCTTTGGGCCGCCGAGAGAGCGACGATTCAACAGATCAAGGACAAGCGCGCTATTATTCGATTCGATGACAGTGTCCCGTTCAGTGTTGGGCAGGAAATATTTGTTCATTCGCAAGAGGGATATGAGCTTGGGATTCTTCCCGAGCAACGAAATTTTCTAGAAAGAAGAAACT
Organism: Bdellovibrionales bacterium; assembly: GCA_046336915.1. Classification (GTDB taxonomy): domain Bacteria; phylum Bdellovibrionota; class Bdellovibrionia; order Bdellovibrionales; family Bdellovibrionaceae. Next base: position 8,000 of record JBKDHV010000006.1, on the reverse strand, counting down.
CAATTGCTCTATCCGGAAATATCTCGAAAACAACGGTCGACGTAGAAGATTCATCAGATACCGAATTTACATCCTACCAAGTGTCCGCCACCTATGGCTGGAACTTTAAGAATTTCGAGCTCGGCCCTTCGGTTTTGCTAAACATATATGAGCAAGAGGGAAATAGAATTGATGTCGTCGGGCTTGGAGGATTCTTTGAATATAACCTAGTTCCGAACGTTATCGGCGAAGACTTGATTTACGGGCTACGTGCAGATTATTTGTACACAAGCCGCGCCCAATCAGGAGACTTTTCAGACAACTCGAGTAGCTCGCGGCTGAGTGCAGGAGGGTTTGCAAAGTGGTTTATCTTTTCACCTGTGTTAGCTATCAAGTCGACAGCAGGCTACTTTGTTACCGAAGATGATGGGTTTCGGCCAAGTGGGTTCTCTCTTACTTTCGGAATCGAGAACTATTTTTGACAAAAACAAAAGGCTGACGAAGTTCGTCAGCCTTTTTCGAAATTTGTTTCAAGGCCAAAAAATTCTCTGGCCCTTAAACTTACATCATTCCGTCCATGCCGCCCATTGCGTTGGCCGCAGAGGCTGCTGTCTTGTCTTCCTTCTTAGGAGCTTCAGCGATCATGGTCTCAGTTGTCAGCATCAAAGACGCAACAGAAGCCGCGTTTTGAAGAGCTGATCGAACAACCTTAACAGGATCGATCACGCCGTCCTTGATCAGGTCTGTGTACTCATCAGTGTACGCATTGTAACCAAACGCCGCTGACTTGTTTTGAAGAACTTTATCAAGAACGATCGCGCCATCAAGACCTGCGTTGAATGCAATCTGACGAACAGGCTCTTCACAAGCACGCTTGATGATCTGGGCGCCCCACTGCTCTTCTTCGTTGTACTTGCTCTTATCGATCTTTTGAGCTGCGCGGATCAAAGCTGTACCACCACCTGCAACGATACCTTCTTCAACGGCTGCGCGAGTCGCGTTCAAAGCATCTTCTACACGGTGCTTTTTCTCTTTCATCTCAACTTCAGAAGGCGCTCCTACATGGATAACGGCAACGCCGCCGGCCAATTTCGCCAGACGCTCTTTCAGTTTTTCTTTATCGTAGTCAGAAGTTGTTTCTTCGATCTGAGCCTTGATCTGACCGATGCGGCCCTGGATTTCAGCTTTCTTGCCGTTACCGTCGATGATCGTTGTGTTGTCTTTGTCGATCACAACACGCTTTGCAACACCCAAGTCAGCAACAGTTGCTTGCTCAAGCTTGCGGCCCATTTCTTCAGAGATCACTTTCGCGCCCGTGAGGATCGCGATGTCTTCAAGCATTGCCTTACGACGATCGCCGAAGCCAGGAGCTTTTACAGCTGCGATGTGAAGAGTTCCGCGGAGCTTGTTCACAACCAAAGTTGCCAAAGCTTCGCCTTCAACATCTTCCGCGATGATCAACATTTGACGACCTTGCTTTGCAACGCCTTCAAGAACGCCGATCATGTCCTTCATTGAAGAGATCTTCTTGTCGTAAACAAGAACGTAAGCGTTCTCAAGAACAGCTTCCATTCTTTCCGCGTTTGTCACGAAATAAGGTGACAAGTAGCCACGGTCAAACTGCATACCTTCAACAACAGTCACTTCAGTTTTAGCAGTCTTAGACTCTTCGATTGTGATAACGCCTTCTTTGCCAACTTTTTCCATCGCGTCAGCAAGCATCTGGCCGATTTCTTTGTCGTTGTTCGCAGAGATTGCGCCAACTTGAGACACTTCGTTAGAACCTTTTACAGGTTTTGCCATCGCTTTGAGTTCTTCGATCACAGTCGCAACAGCTTTGTCGATACCGCGCTTGATCGCCATAGGATTGTTTCCTGCTGTTACGATCTTAGCGCCTTCACGGTAGATCGCCTGAGCTAACACAGTCGCAGTTGTTGTTCCGTCACCTGCTTCGTCATTTGTCTTCGAAGCAACTTCCTTCACCATCTGCGCGCCCATGTTTTCAAACTTGTTCTCAAGCTCGATTTCTTTTGCAACAGTCACGCCGTCTTTTGTGATCAAGGGAGCCCCGAAAGACTTCTCGATAACAACGTTACGGCCTTTAGGACCAAGAGTGACCTTTACTGCATTCGCCAAAGTGTTCACACCCTTAAGGATGAGATGGCGAGCATCTTCTGAAAAACGTAATTCTTTCGACATGAAAAGTCTCCTTTTTCCGCGTCGCTAATATGCTAGCGCGGATTATTTAAATTAAAATTAGTTAAAAACTCCAAGAACGTCTTCTTCACGCATCATCAAATACTCTTCGCCGTTCAACTTAAGCTCTGTGCCTGCGAATTTGCTGAAAAGGACTTTGTCGCCAATTTTGACTTCCAAAGGAAGAATCTTTCCATCTTCAGTCACTCGGCCTTTTCCTGCCGCTACGATTTCACCTCGTTGAGGTTTTTCTTGAGCTGTATCAGGGATGTAAAGACCACCCGCTGTCTTTTGCTCTTCTGCCATTCTTTTAACGAGAATGCGATCGTGTAAAGGACGCACAGCCATATCTTGCTTCGCCATTTCGGACCTCCTAAATGAGTTATTTTTCAATGAGAACGGGGCTAATATGAATCAGCCCTGTAGGATGTCAAGGTCCACTCGCCAAGAATTCTCTTAATTCATTGCGGCAACCTGAGGGTTAAAAAAATTTTAAAGATTTCAGTTATTTAGAGGATATTTCTTTGGGCAAATCCGCTGAGGTTGAAAGGCCTTCCCCATTTGTTTTCAAAAGTGAATTCGCGTAGGCCCCCATCACTTGCGACACCTCGGAGGGCTCAAGGCGGGCGATCGCAGCATCAAAAACAGACTTCTTGTCCTTGTAGCGCGAAAGGTAGCTGATGAAGTAATCCGTAACGGTCAAATCATTAAGCTCTTCAAGGTGAGCCTTCGAGTTCTTCAATTGGCGATAGAGGCCCGGTAGCGCTTGATCCTTTGAATTGGCTGTCTTTTTAGAAAGATAGAGGGTTTCAAGGGTGGTGTACTCTTGGCGTACACTCGTGATCTTTGCGCTTTTCCACTCTTTAAAACTCAAAAGGGAGGAGTTCCCAAAGGCCTGCGCGCTCAGGAGTAGAAGAAAGGTGCCTACAAGATTTGCCACAAACGACCGCATGAGTCCTCCAACGATCACCATCAACGAAGCGGATACCCCACCGCATGCTACAAAGGCTATGCCGAGGCGAGCTGCAACTGGCTTGATCTGGAGTTCTCGACCAGCGCCCAAAATGGTCGCTCGAAGCTAAAATTGTCCTCTTAAATCAAATACTTAGAAATATTTGCCTGTTGAAGATTTTGACGCCTTCGGAAAAAGTGATAGGGTTTCTTCAGGGTAAGACGCCACCATCGAAGTAGCGAATCAGCATCGATTTCGTCAGCACCTCGGGAAAGAGAACGGGTTTCTCGTTCCTAGAGTAGGCCACATAAAGGGGAATGGACGCGCGTCCGAGCTGTTCGAGGGCCTTTGTGACAACTGGATTCAAATTCGTCCAATCGGCACGAACCAGAAAAATCCGATGCTTGCGGAAGAGCTCTTCAATTTCGGCTGTTTCAAGAACGGTCTTTTTGTTGACCTGACAGCTCAGACACCAGGACGCCGTAAAATCAATGAAGACAATCTCTGTCTTTCGCTTTTCTTCCACAACGGCGGGATCGAAATCGTGCCAGATCAAGCTGCTTGGGGATCCCCGATCCAGTCCGCCGGCCTTTTGAAGACTGTAAAGGCTAGCAAGGGGATTCAAAAGAAACAAAAAAGTTAAGAGCGCCCTTACGAGTGCCCCCTTCGACCTCTCAAACATCCAAATCGTCATCGTGAGAAGGATAAACGAAAGCAGGGCCACGAAAACACTTTCTGAGCCTCTCTGTTGCTGAAGGATCCAAAGCAGCCACAGGCTGGTCAGGAAAAGTGGGAACGTCATAAACTGCTTGAGCGTCACCATCCAGGGCCCCGACTTCGGAAGTCGGCCGATCAGGCGAGGAACGTAAGCCAAGGCCAACATCGGTGCCGCCATGCCCAAACCCAAAGCCGCAAAAATAAAAAGCGATTGTCCCGCAGGCAAAAGGAGTGTCAGACCCAAAGCGCTTCCCATAAAGGGTGCCGTGCAAGGAGACGCCACGACGACGGCCAAAACGCCTGTACCAAAATCTCCTGTCAGAAAACTTTTTTTGCCAAGACGACTTCCGATTGAAACGAACTGATTTCCTACTTCGAAAAATCCGAAAAAGTTAAGCCCCATGAGAAAAAACAAGAGCGCCAACAAGTAAACCAACCAGGGGTTTTGAAGTTGATATCCCCAACCGACCGCCTCGCCCCAATAACGAAGAAGCGTCAAGAGAGCTCCGATTAACGTAAACGTTAGAACGGCCCCCGCCGTGTAGGCCCACGCAGATCTGCGAATGCGCTCTATCTTTGGTTCCTTTAAAAAGCCGAAAATCTTGAGAGAAAGAACAGGGAAAACACAAGGCATCAGGTTCAAAATGATGCCCCCGAGAAACGCGAGCAACAGTCCGAATGAAAAACTGGTTAAGCTGATTTGTGCGGCCGATTCCATCACGATTGATCCCACCACCCACGAATTTCTAGGGCCGACTTCTTTTGCCAGCGCAAGAGTTCGGCGAAGGGATCCCCCTGTAGATTCAAAACATCTCCGAAAGCGGGCTCTGTTTTGACGCCCGCCTTTCGCAAGTCTTTTAGTTTCTGCAGGGTTTTATCAGGCATATACTTCAACGCCCGTTCTTGCGCTAAAAAATGTCGATAGGCCGTCTGTCGAACAGTCGCTCGATTTTGCGCAAAAAGTTCGAAGGGAACGTAGTCGACTAAGAATTGAACAATCACGGTCTTAAGCCCTTCGACTTCTTCTTCTCGAGCTCGAAATCCCTCGCAGTGGCCCCACTCCTTTAAAATTAGAACTCTAAGCTCTTCAAGGTCGTCCGCTTGCAAAAGAATATCAAAATCCGAAGTCTCATTCTCAAGTCCTAAGGGATAAGTTCCCGCTACACGGGGATCGAAGTACTTCAAAGTTTCAAGGACTCGCGACTTCTGAAGCGCGTTCCAGACACGCGTGTTTTTCTCCAGGCGAATCACAGATTCCAAAGAAAGATGATGAAATTTGAGGTTTCTTTCTCCCAGTTGCACTTCAAGCTCTTGATTAAAATTCTTTCGAAGCCCCGAGAGATCGAACTGCAAATCCATGAAACGTTTTTGAAGATCCCAGAATGGCAGATCACACACGACCTCAAGATGCTCAAATCCTTCCTTAAACATTTGCTGCATTTTCGGAGCTGGCAATTCTAGAAGATGAATTTCATGGTTCTGAAAAGTAAGGGGCTTGTTTAGACGAAAAGTCGAAATCGGGCGGCCATTGATCACGGTTTCAATTAAGAGCTCACCTAACTTCTGAAATTCTTTTTGGAGCTCTTCGTAGCGAGCACGACTTTCGACTCGATAACAAATGTGATCCACGTCCCAGTGCGGATCTAACTGAGCTTTCTTGAGCTTCAGATCGAGCTCGAGTTGACCCAAAAATCGCTCGGCTTTTTCTACAAACCATTTTTCAATGCTAATTGGCCACCACCCGGAAGATCCGATGTCTAACAGGGCTTAGCCAGAAAATCAAACTCCGGCCCTATTGACCCGAGGGCCACGTTTCCGGGAACTGTCGTGGCGTTGGTGCGACATGCAAGGATCTGAGGGCATGTGTACGGTCGACAAAAAGAAAGTGATCATAGCGTTTTGAAAGTTCGGTAGGCACGTAATTACTTCGGTATTCTTGTTTTGGGTTGTAGACTACCCCCACAGCTCTTTGATTTCGAAGTTTCATCAAGTCTTTCTCAGCCTGACCCTGCGTTTTCAAGTGAAAATAGTTCGTGTGTCTTTGCTGGCAAACTCGATGAAACAGAGCTTCATAGCTTTCTTCTTGGGCGGGCGGTAGTGCCATCACTTGTTCGGGTGCTCCCCAAGAAAAACTCGCAAGGACCTCGCCCTCGTAGGTTCCTAAACCCACAAGAGAGACGTTTTCTTCTCCGTAGAGCTTTCGAGCAAGCCCGCCGATGTTGACATACCCGTGATCCTTCATGTCGGTGGCGCGATAGTCCCCGATGTGTGTGTTATGCGCCCAAACGATCGCTTTGGCGCCCTCCCCGTGCCGATCCAGCAAACGATCCAAGGTCTCCATCATGTGTCCATCGCGAATGTTCCACGAGTTCTCGTCGCCTTTCATCATGGCTCGATAGTAGGCCTCGGCATTCGCAATGACGTGGGCGTTTTGCTGGGCTTCGAAAAGAGCCTCTTGTGATTGAGGCCCTTGAACTTGCAAATCCAGAAGGGCCTGAAGGTTCTTCACGACCTCGTCCTCGCAGCCTTCCGGATAATGAAGAAGTGAGCGCGCGTAGGAAATTTCGTCAGACTCGAAAGGCTGGAAGCAACTATAATGACGCTCGACTAGCTCTCTCATCTGCGGGTGGTGCTGCTGAACATAAGCCAACACGCGGTTGATCGAACTAAACAGAGAGTAAACATCAAGGCCATAGAAACCGTAGTCACGGCCCTGCATCCATTCGATCAATTTAACAATTTCTTCGTTGGCCCACATCCAAGTTGGCCAACGGCGACTTTCCAAGAGAAGATCTTTTGGACTTCTCGCCTGAACTTTTCCCTGAATGAACTGATTCACGCGGTACGTGTCTGGCCAGTCCCCTTCGACGGCAACGAAACGAAAGCCGTGATCCCGCAGAAGTCGCTGGGTAAGGGTTCGGCGAATTTGATAGAACTCTTCTGTTCCATGAGTGGATTCACCGAGCATCACGACTCGCTTGTCCTTTAAATCCATGACGAGCTCATCAAGATCTTGCGGCTTCCGTAAGGGTGTAACAAGAGACTGCAGAAGTTCTTCGAAGTCTTCCTCGTGTGAAATTTTTGGCCTCGAGGTCGGCACTTTATGAGAGACGGAATCAAGAAGTTCTTGAGCATCTGCCTCCGTCACCGGCTCAAAACGCTCATACCACTCAGCAATGGATGGCAGAAGATCGACCTCTTCAAGGATCACGACTTCTTCAACAAGTCGGCGCAAGTGATCGGCGAAATCGCGAGCGAGAACCGGGATCGCAAGAATAATTCGGTAGGCATTTTTCTTCTGAAGATGCTCAACGGCCGCTTGCAGACAAGCGCGCCCGGAACTGCCATCGTCCACAAGAATGACCATTTTTTTGGATAGATGAGGAAGCTCTTCCCCCGAGCGCAGCCTCTCGATCTGATCTTTAATAACAAGCTTTTCAGTATAAACAGCCTGGACGAGGTGATCTTCCAGAACGCCATGCTCCTTCATCGCTTTGTGATTTAACAAGGCCGGATCATTTTCACAGATGGCGCCGACCTCAAGTTCCGGATTTAGTGGTGCTCCAAGTCTGCGAACGACAAGGGGAAGCAGCGGAACCTTCAGGCCAACCGCAACTTCTTTTGCAACGAAAAGTCCGCCTCCTGACAACCCAAACACAAGACAGTCCATTCGTTTCCATTTTTTTTGCAGCTTTTCGACCAGGCGCTCGCCCGCGTCGCGCCGACTTTGAAATTTCATAGGGCCCCCAGAGCAAGATAAGACCGTCCAACAAAGCAAATGAAATGCCACTCAAGGATCCAGGTCAGGATTATTTTCAAAGCTGTCAAGACCGCTGACACCGAGATTCCCTTGAGGTTCTGGGGCTTTCTGGGAGAGACGACCCTTTTTGTCCCTTGAGGAATCAATCCCAAGCGATGACTGAAGCGCATTCGTGTGTCTGAGACCTTCGTGATAAGATTTCGATTATGTGGCTCGTTATCATCATGATTCTTTCTTCTGCTTTTGGGATTTATAACGGGGATATCCCATCTCCCCAGCTTTTGAAAAAGCCTCCGGTGGTGCGAATCCAATCTGGCTATATCTGTTCAGCAGTTCTTCTATTAATAAGTTCGTTGGATAACCAACATTAGGCGGCGTATTTAAGGCTTGGCTTTT
>JBKDHV010000005.1:0-26052 GCA_046336915.1 Bdellovibrionales bacterium | reverse complement strand
ATCAACTGTTATCGAGCTCTGACAAAAATACTGACTGAAATACCGCAGGCCAAAACAATTGAAGATTACGAACGACTCGCCGAGCTCATCTTAACACCTGAAAGCAAGCCATGACAAAAAGGCGAAATGGCGCGCTTACTCTTCATCTGCGATTTTCTCACGAAAAGTGGAATGAAAGTTTTCCGCGACTGCACCAATGGGCCCTCGGGTGGGCTGATCGCTCGGCAGTTGTTCGAGACACAAGACCATGACGAACTCGAGGCCGCCGAAGACCGACTCTCCAGATTCGAATCACAGCTTGATCAGACCCCACGTTTTGCGACTGCGCCCTGGGCAAGACTTGAAGTTGGAGCTCGGGACCTTTGTTCGCTCTCATCAGATGACGGCGGCCTTTGTGGTGGCCGGAATCGGAAGTTTGCAGCAGCTTTCGCTTCGACTGGCGAATTCCCAAGAGGCCACAAAGAAGAAAGGCCCCTTCGAAATTCTCAGTCTTCAGGGAACTCTTTCGCACGAGGGAGTCCATTTGCATCTGTCTGTCGCCGATGAAAAGGGTCATTGCCTAGGGGGGCATCTTTTAGACGGATGCCAGATTTTTACGACGGCCGAGATCATGATTCAGGAGCTTTGCGAGTTTAACTTCCAGCGGGAGCTGGATCCCGAAACGGGTTTTCGCGAGCTCAAAGTTTTGCGCAAACCTTAATATCTTCGGCACTTGCTCGACTTGGACGGACCGTCTTTATTGAAGCTCAGTGCGAAAACACAGCCTTGAGTGGAGATTCGGCTTCGAACTACAAGAAGTCTTGCGCGTTCCGGCCCATCTCTTTGAGGAGCGCGCGAACCTTGTCGTACTCTTGATCGTTCGTAGGCTCGAAGTCCGTCACGTTGAACAACGAACGAAAAGTTCTTTGGCCAAGTTCGGTTTTTACGAAAACTCGCAGGGCTGCGACGATCTTATCTTGGAGCTCGGGGGGAAAGTCTTTTCGAAAGATGACGGGATCGTTCGGAACCGGACCGGTCTTTTCAAGAATCAAAACTTTGGTGTCCACATCCGGGAACTGGGCCCGAACCAGTCGGCGCGCATCCATGGGTTGGCCCTTTTCATTCTTCTCGGGAACATGAAAGGTCGCTCCGGCATCGACTTGGCGCTGGTAAACCATGCTCACGACCGAGTCGTGTCGACCAGCGAAAACAAACTCTTTGGGTTTGATATTGCGATCCTTAAACAGCTTGGCCGGAAGTAAGTATCCGGATGTTGAGGCGGGATCGACAAAGGCAAATTTTTTGCCCGCGAGCTCACTGACACTTTTGGGGCCGTCTTTGTGGGCAATAATCTGCCCGAAGTACTGATTGCGCCCGAAGCTGATAATTCTCAGGCGAGCCGTGGCTCCGTATTTTTCATGGGCCAGAATGTAACCGAATGTGTTCACGATTCCGACGTCGGCGCGCTTGGTTCCGAAGGCCTCGACAAGGGCGATGTAACTTGTGGGCACTTGTACATCGAAAGACTTCCTAAGTTCTTTTTCCAGATAGGTCTTCAAATCCTTCGAGGCTTCTTTCAAAACATGAATCTCTTGGCCCGGAACGACGTAGAATTTAATCGGATTCTCGGGCGATCCGAGCTCGTACTGCTTTTTGGTACACGAAATGTTGGAGGAGAGTCCGAAAAGAGCGAAGAGCGGGATCAGTAGTCGGCGCCAAGACCTACACTGATCTGATTGGAAGAAACGTCTAAGTCCTCGTTGAAGGACTGAATCAAGCGAAACTCTGCTGTGAGCCATAAGTTGCTGAAACCATACTCTCGATCCATCGCAAAAGCTAGATTTCGACTGAGAGCAGTTAAATTAATCATTCCGCCCCCGCTACCATAGGCTGCCGGCGAGCCAACAATCTTTGTGTCGCCGTCTTCGCGATACTCGATCAGTCCATTGTAGATTCCGCCCCCGGCAAGGTAGGGAACGAACCATTGACGATCGACATATTGAAATCGGTAGACGATGCCGGCGGAAAGCGGGATGGAAAAAAGTGTAAAGTCCTCTTTCGGAGTGGCGATTAGGGTATCGCGCGCAAAACGCCCATTCCCCGAGGCGAGTAGAATTCCGCCCCCAAGTTGAAAGCCGGCTTGGCCAAAACTTTTCCACGGTTTCCACTCATACAAGAAATCAACGCCTGTTAGATTCGAACTTCCATAAAAGTCTTCGTAGCCATAGGTAGCCCCATTGATCTCGGTTTCAATTTCAGGAGTCGATTGCGAGGCCAGTCGTACCTGAAACGAGTAATCCTGTTTTGATTTGGTCTCAACGCGGTAATGATAGACTTTTTCCTCGTCGATCAAGTAGAGCCCATCCTTGGCGCCGGGATGCTGAATCTTCTTCGTCTTTAGAATTGATTCCCCGGGTGAACCGGGCTCTTTTACATCAGCGCCCTGGGCCCAGGCGACCTGTGACGAAAGGCTTACGAGGACGGCCAGAAGTCCGTTTCGCATTACGCCCACCGAGCCCGCCTTCGAAGCCAAAGGACGACGCCTGAAAGAATGACCATTGGGAAGAAGACACCCCACCAGCCCCACAACAGGGAAAGTTGAACCCAACCGAGGATGGGCCAAAGGATTCCGCGGATCACCACACGAGCGGAATCGTGCTTTTTAATCCAGTTCGCGAGGGGCGGACTGACCTTGTAGTAGACTTTCACAAGGCGTCGCCCCAACCAGTTGGGAATCAAAAATCGATCTCGAAATTCACGGATGCGATTGACATGCGGATCGAGGGGGCTTCCGTAAGCCGCCGTCGCAATGAAACACTGCTTGTCGGAAAGAAGACCCAGAACTTCCGAGGGCGCCATGCAGACGCGGTCGCAGGCGTCATTATTAAGTCCTGGCAAAGTCGCACCCGCGCAGTCAGTTGATGAGATTCTTTCAATGTTTCCCGCTTGATCCTGACTCCCCATCTTGAAGCAGTAGCGAACATCGTTGTCTAGATCTTCAATGATACTTCCATCGGGGGTACCATCAACCGCCACATTGATTGTTCCGGCACTCGCCGAAGTCGTGAGCGCATTGAAAGTCGCGACGTCATTTGCCTGAATGTCAGCTTCGGTATTCGTCTGAGCGTAAAAGAAAACAAGGGCTGAGTAGCGGACAATAGAGCCTTGAATGGCGGGAAAGCTACTTGTCAGTCCCACGTCTTCAAGATAGGCCTTCTTATCACCGGGAAATAGCTGAAAGAAACATGCCCCTTGGTCATTCCCCGCCGCGGCTCCACAAGCTCCGGGGGTAGCTGTTGCAGTGTAGGTCGAGCCTTGGGTCACATCCACTCCGCGAACGACGAAACGAAGATTGATCGCTCCAGCCGCAAGTGCATTACAGGCCACGCCGGTTCCCAGCTGATAAGTCACATTGATGTCATTGGCGCAAGTTGCCGAGGCGTTACTTGGAGCAACAGCACAGATTTGACTCCACGTCGCCTGCAAAGGCACTGAAATATTCAAACTTTCGCTAACGGGTTGCCCGTTGGCGCAAAGAAGAATTCGGCCCGTAGCATTCGCGGGTAGCTGCAAATTAAATGTCACGCGGGTATCTGGAAAAACCCCACTAAAATTGCAAGCGTTTTGCTGAGCTCCAGACGCCGCCCCGACGCAGGTGTCACAGGGGGCATTAATACTACAATCGGTATAGTCCGAGAACGTAGGGCCCCCGCGCTGGATACCGCCATAAATGGTCCACTGATTTTGTTCATCAAGCACAGAGTTCGAAGCACCGGTGACACTCACAAAAACGATTCCCGGCTGCTGCGGAGTGGGTGTCGCGACCTGAGCCGATGATGGGCTGAGAGTCAGCAGGGTTGAGAAAAATGAAAGGGCTAGATGTGGGAAGAATCTCACATCATTATGGCATCACAGGGGCCTGCGGATGTCAAAAATTCCTTCGGCTATTTGAATTCCGTTGAGGGCGGCTCCCTTTTTGAGATTATCGGCCACGACCCACATCAACCACAGATGAGGATTCGAGAAGTCTCGATGGATCCGACCCACGAAAACCTCGTCCTGACCCGAGACGGTGCGGGCCAGTGGGTACTCCGCATTCTTTGGATTATCAAGGACCTTTAGGCCCGGAAATCCTTCCAAGGACTTCAGAAGGTCGGCTCGCTCGGTTTTCTTCTTGAGGGTCACCCATACAGCCTCGGAGTGAGCGTTCAGTGCCGGCACGCGGACTGTAAACGCAGAAACCTTCAAATCAGCTTGGTTCAGGATTTTGCGAGTCTCATTCATCACTTTCACTTCTTCACTGCAGTAGCCCTCGTCATTGAACGAGCCGATCTGAGGGATTGCATTAAACAAAATGGGATGAGGAAAAGTTTTGGGTTGAGGATTTCGGTTCTTGTAGTCCGCTGTCTGCTCGAGCAATTCATCGTAACCTGGGGCTCCGGCGCCTGAGACCGCCTGATAAGAACTGACTCGCACCTCTTCAAGGCCGAAGTGATCCTGCAAGGGCTTCAAGGCCATGACCAATTGAATGGTGGTGCAATTCGGGTTCGCGATGATCTGGGGTTTTTTCGTGTCGACGTCCTTCAAGTTGATCTCTGGCACGACAAGTTTCACTTGCGGATCCATGCGAAAAGCCGCCGAGTTATCAACGACAAAGGCCCCTGCCTTTACAGCTTGGGGGGACCACTCACGACTAAGATCATCTCCGGTCGCGATGAAGACTAGATCCAGGCCCTCGAAACAACCGGGCTTTAAGGCGCGAACGCTCCAGGTTTGACCTTGGCAGGAAACTGTTTTTCCAACGGAGCTTTCACTTGCGAAGGGAATCAGTTCGGCCATGGGAAATTGGCGCTCTTCGATCAGATTCAAAAAGGTTTGCCCCACCATGCCGGTGGCGCCTACGACTCCCACCCTTAATTTCTTTTTACTCATCGTCGGACTCTTCAATTAAATCTTGCTCGTTTGTTTGAGCGGGCGCGTACACACTGCTTCGGATCTTCTTCACATTCTTTCCAAGTCGGAAAATTCCGAAGATGGCGCCCAGAGCGGCGTAACCCATAAAGAGCACGAAGAGCATCACTTCGGGATGAAGGGCGACCACAACAATCACACCCAGACCCAAGATCAAATATTGAAAGGGCAAGCGCTCTTTCAAATCGAGATCTTTAAACGAGCGATAGCGAAAGGTTGAAACCATCACAAAGGCGAGCAAGATCGTCATGAACAAAAGAAGACGGCTGGCCGAGGCTTCCCATCCGAGATCTGTGAACGCAAGAACTGAAGAGGCCACAATTCCGGCTGCCATCGGAATCGGCAAACCCTGGAAATAGGCCTTTTCGACAACGCCCGCTTGCACATTAAAGCGTGCGAGGCGCAGGGCTCCGCAGGCCACGTAAAGAAAACAGGCGACCCAACCCACGCGCCCGAAGGGTTCCAAAGCCCACAAAAACAAAAGTAAGGCGGGGGCCATTCCGAAACTGACAACATCACAAATGGAATCGTACTCGGCTCCAAATTTCGAGGTCGATCGAGTCAGACGTGCCAGTCGGCCATCGAGCTGATCGAAGATCGCCGCGATTACGATCGCATAGGCGGCCCAAAGAAAATTTCCCCGAAGGGCCTGAATCACCGAAAAGAATCCGGCGAAAAGGTTACAGGTGGTCATCAAGTTCGGCAGAATGTAGATGTACATCTGGAGTCGTCGACCTTGCTCTCCGTTTTCCATTGCTGAATCGTAGGTTTCTGCCATTTTTGAAAAATCCTCCCTAGAAACCATCTGAAGTCGTCATAAAATTCAGACCAAAGAGATGGAAAATCATCCACAGACCCGTCGCAGACAAGATGGGCATCGTCAGATTGTCATCCAACTTTCCCACCGGGATCAGCTCTGCGACAGCCCCTGTGATTCCCGCGATAAAGGAAACCACCAGTCGTCGACTTAGACCCACTTCGTGAGACCACAGATAGACAAAGGCAAGAATCGTGCAAACGGCGAAGGCGGCCAGGAATCCTTGAATGGTTTTATGACCCATGATTTTTTCTTTGCCGTAACGGATTCCAACATAACTGGCCAAGGGGTCCGCGAAGGCAAGAAAAAGAATCGACAGAGCGACGATCGGTTTTGGAAAAAGAATCGCGATGACACAGACACCCGTCAATAAATAGGTGGTTCCCGCCGTTTGCCGAGCCTCGTGAGTTCTCATCAAGGGACCCATAATGACAAGGGCAAACTGATTCAGTTGAGGGTATCGAAGACGAAGAAAATCGACAGGAATACAAATCACGTAGGCAATCGCCAGAAGAACAAGAGCCGTCGTCGGTGTCACAGATTGGTAGACCGCAAAGATGGCGAAGACAGTGGCCATATGCCAAATTTTACGAGCCCAATGAATATCACTGCGGTTTTTAAGATCGCGCCATTCCAAAGCCGGTTCCGCCATGCAAGGAAACTACAGAATAGCCACGCGCATCGGCAAGACACTTTTACAACTTGTTGCGCAATGAATTAGGCTCAAATTCCTAAAGAGCTGGAAGGACTTAGAGAATGAGGACGCTAGACGCCGCTCTCGATGATCAGGGTCTTTTCTTCGATGGCCCCTCGAGGAGAGACCACGCGAACTCGGATCTGATTCGCCCCTTTGTCCAATTGAATAAGATCGGTTTGGTACTCTTGAAGGCCTGTATCGAACACGGAAGCCGTGAAGCCATTGCTCATATTCGTAATTTCGACCTGAATCTTTTCGGCCTTCTTGGTTTTGCACATCCGGCCCTTCAGCTGAGCCCAGGGACCATGAACCTTAAGCTCGGGCCAGTTTGTTGTTCCACAGTTCAGGTCCACCTTTAAATGGGATTGCAAAGACTTCGTGGCAATCAAAGGGGCTGCAACGGCCGCAGGTTCTCGAGAGCTCGCACGGTCGGCCACGAAGGTGGACGAGTACAGGCGCACAAACGAGTAGGCGTTAACTAGAGTCAGGATTGCAATTGCGAAGACGACAACACGTACTGCCATTACTTTGACTTATCGGAGGTCGAGTTCACGAAGTTAAGCGGTCCGAGCGTCTCAAATTGAGAACTCAGTCGAAGAACAGAAAAAAAATGCGAAGTTCAACAGACCCTTCATCCTGTTCGACTCAGATTGAGGCCTTCGCATTTTCTTCCAATGTCTCTGATTTGGAACTTGAGAAAAGGACGAGAGCTTCGTCCTCTATTTTTTATCGATGCTGATTGCAAATTTTTTGATGCCTACGCCTTTGATCAGATCCAAAATTTGGACCACAGTTCCGTGCGGAACATCTCGGTCGGCGGCAATAACGGCTTGAACGTCAGGATTTTTCTGCAGAGCGTCCGCGGCGCTTGCCGAGATCGCTGTTGTATCGGACGGTTTTCCATTCAGGGACAGATTGCCATTCGCGGCAATGGTCACATTCAACTGAGTTTGAACTGTTTGCTCTCCCGTCGCGGCTTGCGGCAGGTTCACTTTAATCGAGGGCTTCATGATCATAGGTGCCGTGACCATGAAAATGATCAGAACAACAAGAATGATATCGACAAGGGGAACAACGTTGATTTCCGAAATCGAATCATCACCAAGATCGAGTTTACCCGCCATACTTACAGGCCTTTCTTCTTCGCGTACGCAAGACCGAGTTCTTTTACCGACTCAAGGGACTGGTAAATGGATTTCACCTTTTTGTTAAAGTAGTTGTAAAAGATGACCGCTGGGATCGCCACGAAAAGGCCCGCTGCTGTGGCAATCAAGGCCAAGGCGATTCCCGCCATGACGGTTTGTTGGCCGGCATCTGTCGACTGGGCCAGATCATTAAAGGCTTTCATGATCCCCAGAACTGTTCCGAAGAGTCCAATGTAGGGAGCATTCGAACCAATCGTCGCTAAGAAATTCAAAAATCGCTCAAGATCTGGGCGCTCGGTCAAAGCAAAAGTGTTAAAGACCTCTTCAAGTCCCTTGCTGCCGGATTCTTTCATGTGGCGAAGAGCGTAACTTGCCGAGCGTCCCTCAAGGGAGTTCATATCCTTTGCCAAAAGCTCGAAATCATCGACCGAGTTGGCATGAAGGGCATTTCGGATTCTTTCACGAACCTTCTGAGACTCGGTCGAGACTTTGTTGAGAGCAAAAAATCTCTCGAGGATCATTCCCACGCTGAGAACGCTCAAGATAATCAGAATCCAAAGCACAACATTGTCGAGGTAGTGAGCAACGGCGATGATTTTTTCTGTTAGCATGTCAATCGGCCCCTTCTTGTCTAAGTCTCCGTATTATGCTTAAGTGAAAAGCCAAGGGTCAAGGAAGGGATCACTCAATTGCGACATACTGCTCTGTCTCATTGGCTTTTTTGTCTCGTGCTACTTCCCCTGATGATGGGCTGTGCTAGATCCAAAAAAGCAAATATTGTCATTGTCGCGGTTGATCAGCTGAGTTTTGCTGAAGCCAACTGTAGTCGTGAAGCGTCGGAATCCGCATCTGGAATTGGCGTTGTCTGCTCTGAGTCCGTGCGATGGACTCACGCTTACACTCCGAACATCATGAGCGGGCCGGCCCTGGCCAGTCTTCTGACGGGACTCCACCCGGTGGACCTGGGCTATCGCCACAATGGGCAGTTCTTGCCCCCCCATTTTACAAGCCTAGGCGAGATCGCCTATTCCAAGAAGTATCGCACTCTGTTTCTTTCAGGCGGCCCCCCGATCCTCAAGAAGACTGGCCTTGGCAAAGGCTTCGAAAGCTTCGATGACTCACTGAACCTTCTTGAAAGTCCCTGGCTCAAGCCCTTTCGACAGAATGTTCAAACTTTTTCGCAGTGGCTGGATGATATTCACGAGCGCCCGATTTTAGCTGTGTTCTATGTGCCGGATCTGCGCTTTCTTCATCGCACGACCTTGAATCAAGCTGGAGATCTTCGAAATAAGAGTTTCGAAAGCCAACTTGATGAGTTTGACTCGGTTTTGTTCGATTTGATTCAGGTGCTCAAGAAGTCGGGTCGCTGGGACCAAACTCACTTCATCGTGGCCGGCCTTCAGGGACGCAATCTCTACGACCGCCAAGAGATGAGCCCGCATACGAACCTTCATAGTGAATCGACTCAGGTCACTTTGTTATGGAAATCGACCCAAGCCAAGCGAGACGATCCGATGTCCCGAACTGTCGACCGGAATGTTTCGCTTGCGGATGTTGGGGCGACCCTCTTTGATTTACTTGGCTACAAGCCAGCGGCCCGTTTGATTGAAAGCTCGTCGTTGTTGTCGACTCTCCTGCGTCCCGACTCGTCCCAACACTCTTCAAGATTGTACCTTCTCGAATCCGGCTGGGCGCAATGGCGATTGGGGACGTCCATTCAAAGCAATCTTCTTCTTCAAGATGAGCTTTACTTTCACGATCGCAAGGCTCGTCTGTATCGCACGCTTTCAGATCGTCTTGAAACAAATCCCATCTTTGCCACCGAGACACAAAGCTCGTCTTTTGTGATCTTTCAAAAAACAGCGAGCGATTTGGGGCTAGAGCCGTTTTCTCCGCCAACTTTGGATCGGACAAGTCTTTGGAACCTCGGTTATTGGGATTGGCTTTCGCCCGGATTAGTTGAAATTCGTAACGCCTACGCCACGGTCCCCTGGGGACAGATTCCTCTAGATGCACGCCCTTGGTTGGCACGCGCCCTTCTGGAAGCGGGTGATTGGAAGGGCCTGAAGTCCGCTGCCGAGTCTTGGAAGAACCCGAAGCTGCAGTGGCTTGCGCACGCCCACTTGGGTCTTACCCCTGTTCGATCTGATGGGTGCTTCGCGCTCTTGAAGTCGGGGGGCTTTACCGGAGACGAAAGTAAAGGCTGCGCTGATCCGGCCTTTCTGGAAGTCTTAAGTCACCTGCAAGACGAAGGAAAAGCCCGCCGGTGGGAAAAGATTCTCGAGGAAAAACTGATCCTGACTTCGGTCTTGCGAATGAACCGGGCTCTGGGATTGGTATGGGACGTGCCGGAAAGTTTTGAAACTGTTTTATCTTCGGTTGAAATTTTGTTTTGGTCTCCGGACTATCGCCAGCACTTGAAGACCGTGCGTACCCGTTTACGGGCTATCGAGCTTGAGTCGACCCAACCAAAAGGGCTGTGACTCCTGTTCTCGAACCATTTTTTCCGACCACTCGGAAAAACTTTCTTTATGAAATCCATCCCACAGGCTGGGCGGGACACTCGAAGAGGACAAAAACAGAAGCTCATCCCCTTTTTCCAAGAACAAGTCTCCGCAACGGGGCGCAATCGTCGGCTCAACTCCCAAAAACTGCAACGGCAGAGGGACTTGGACAAGATTCGAGTGAGTCTCGGGCAAGAAAGAAATCGGCTGCGTCCAACCGTTTTGCTTTTTAATCGCTAAATGAGGACACCCCATCTGAGCCCAGGACACATGATACTTCGAAAAACTCAGGAACAGAGTCTCGACGACAAGATCATAGTTTTCGCCATTCATGGTTCGGTACAAATAATCATTGGCCATCAAAGTTGCGACTCTTAGGGCGTTGGCCTCATCGGAAAGACTGAGAATACTTTGAAAAGGCGTCGTTAAATCCGAATCCTGCTTGGACGTCAGCAAAAATTGCAGAACAAAGTCCATGACCTTTTGGCAGCCCTCTTGGGATCCCCAAGGCGTCATCATCAAAAGAAAACCCTGAGCCTGATCTTGATAGATCAAGGGGCGCGGTCGAATCACCTGAGAGCTGTAAGAACGCTCCTGAAGCTGCATCACTGGGCTCCGTACTTTTTCATTTTGATATAGGCTTTCTGATAGTACTCACCGTCCGTCAGGTCTTCGGCCAGGATCTTCTTCCACTTTTCTTTTGCGCCGGCACGGTTGTCACCGCCCTCGACGTTACCGAAGCTTTCTTCAAGCACACCTTCTTGGTAGTAGACCATCATCACCTTACGAAGTTCATTTTTGATATTTTCTGCTTTTTCCTTAATGTCTTTCCTTGAAGGATCGATTTTCAGACCGTCCCGCAAAGTCAGAACAGCGAGTTTATACTGCTTCTTCAGCCGATATTGCTCAGCCTGTTCCTCGTACTGTTTCAGCTTCTTATTCATCTCGATTTTCAGACTGGCCAGACGGCGCTCAGAAACTGACTTGTAGCCATTGGGGTCAGGCAGGGCCGAATTGATCACGCGCTTGTAGGCGGCGATGACGTCCAAGTACTCCTTTTTCCTCTCTGAACTTTTCGCTTCTTGATAGAGCCCGGCCAATTGTTCAATTCGCTTGGCATAGTCGGCTTCGCGGGCCTTGCGTGCTTCTCGCTCGGCTAAGATCGCTTGGAGCTCAGATTTCACAGCCAGGATCGAGGGATGAGCCGGATTGAGCTGCAGGGCTTCGATCAGACAGTTATCTAATTCGGATTCACGATTGAACTTCACCAGTTGCTTTTCACAGCCCGCAACCGTCACAGAGATTTTGGTCTCCATGATTTGCCGCTCCTTTTCCTCTTTTTCCTGTTTCAGAAGCTGCTTTTGCGTCTCGATCGCGGCAAGGGCCGTGTTCTTCAACTTTTCGAGTTCGGGATCGTTCACCTTATAAGTCTTGATCATCTCTTCTGCTTCTGAAAGAGAAAGACTATAGTTCCCTTCCATGAAGTAGCGCTTCGCAAGCTCCAAAGATTGGCGGTACTCACTTTTCTGCTGGGCGGTCAGACTGGCTAAAGGATCCGCTGCGGCCGGAAGCTGATTCGAAAGTTGAGGAGTCGATCCACCAGAATCGCCGTCATCAAAAACAAGAACGAGGACAAGTAAGGCCACAATTGCACCGATCGCGATTTGGATCTTCTTCGCACGAGCGGCCGCAGGATCCTCGGCTTGCGGCTGAGATTCGCCCGCCCCCCCGTTTTCGGGATAGCCCTCAGGATTCTGCTGGACCATATCCGGATTTACATAGATCTCTTCAACGGGAGGCTCTTCATAAACAGGCGCTGGAAGCCTTTCGACTTTGTCGAAGAACTGCGGATCATGGATCTCAAAGACCATACTGTGATCCAGCACACGAATCACATCACCACTCTTCAATAGGATCGAATCATTGGACTCCAGCAGCTTTTCATTGATGAAGGTTCCATTGACACTTCCAAGGTCTACGATTTCGTAACCTAGGCTTGTTTTTCGAATTTCAAACTGGCGCCGACTGACGCGATGATCGCCAATGATAATCTGAGCCGAGGACTCGCGACCCGCGATCCAAGTGTCACCGCCTTGAAGCTCAATCGTCTGCTGAATATCCCCATCCGAGTTGAGCATCTTGATGTAGGCCGCAAGGGTCACGGGTTGGACAAGAGTTTGATCCAGACCACTCACGGGAGACGCCTCGGCTTGGACGGGACCGCCGAAGTCATCAAGCTGAAAGACAAACTCGTAGGGAGGAAGCTCAAGGACACTTCCCGAAGTGAGATTCGAAATTGAAACGGGCGCCCCCTTAAAGGTGAGGTTTGAAAGTTTCGATAGGCTTTCGATTTGCCATTCCCCATTGACGCAGTAGAGCTTGAAGTGTTCTCGTGAAATTCCTTTGTTGGAATCTAGGCGAATGTCGGCATCGGGTTTGCGTCCCGCAATCCACTCTTTGGACTCTATCAGCGCGTACTCGCCGACGACCTGGCCTTTCTTTTTCACGATCAGCTTCGCCATCAGAAACGACCCTCACTCGCCAAAGTGCACTCGTCGAAGAACTGCTTGATTTCGCGGTACTTCGGGTGATTTGAGTTGTTCTGAATCATGATCAAAGCCGACTGAAAACTCGACCGACACATTCGGTAGTTTCTTTTGTCCTTATAACGAAGGCCCTGAAGCATATGGAACTGCAACATTTCGTCGAATTTGACTCGAGAGAGATGGTAGTAACGCTTCGCCATCTCGTGATCAGGATCTAAGTTCAGAACAACCTGAAAGTGATCTCGAGCTCGAGCGAAGTTCCCCTGCTGGTAATCACGAAAACCCTTGATAATGTTTTCCTGCACTCGTTTTGCTGTTTCAGTTTGAAGAGCTTCGCGACGTTCTTCAAGTTTCTTTTTTTCATTCGAGGATTGCAAAAGATCGTACTCAACCTGTTGCGGGGGCCTAAAAGTCTTTTTTACTTTCGGTTTTGAATCCTGAAGTAACAAAAAGACCATCAGAAGAACAACGCCTCCTATGATGTAGTAGAAATTGTTGCGACCCTTTTGTTGCGAAGTTCGATAAGGGCGTGGAGCTGCGGGCCGCGCCGAAGACGCACCCGGATTGGGACGAGCGGGGGCAGGGGCTGGGGCCGGTCTGGCGGCCGGAGTTGCCAGTCCAACAGGAGGCCCCTGAGGTTTCGCTGCCAGAGGAGCTGGCGGCTGCAGCGGTGCCGGCATCATCGAAGCACCCGCTGGTTCTGTGGAAACAAGAACTGGCCCCGCTTCAAAAACTTCGATAAGAGTCTCTCCAACTTGAAGCTTCGAAGCTGCGCGCAAGGCGCCCTCTTGAAGGATTTGTCCATCAAGCATTACAAAGTTTTTCTGGGAAAGGTTCGTGAAACGGTACTCAGTTCCCGTCCACACAATCTTGATGTGATGTCGACTGACTCGGCCGTCGTTTACAAGCCGAATGTCGTTATCTTCGCCCCGACCAATTCGCAAAAGGTCTTGATCCAGTCCATAGACTTCATTCAGGTGCGGGCCCGCCACAATCTTCAGCTTGTATTGAACTCTGGATTTGATCGCGGGGGCCGCACTCATGTTGCCCCCGCGGAAGGTCGAATGGTCAAGAAGTAGTAGTCGACGTGTCCATGATTATGGAAAGCCATGATCTGGATCACACAAGGATGACCTGAAAATTCCAGATGATCCTCATGAGTCGAATACGGATTCTGCTGGCACTTCTGAATAAGCCCTTCAATATTTTGCTGAAGAGCGGGATCCGAAAGCTGTCGGTAGCTAAGCCCTTGAGCGTTCTGCCCAACAAGTTTCTGCAGCCCCTCATTCATCGACCAAATAATGTCGTCAGGTCCTAAAACCAAAGCGGGCCCGCCTGAAACTTGCGTCAGAGACTCGGCTTCAGGACGACGATCCACTTGAGGTTGCGACCCGTGTGACGAACCATCCGAACTTAAAGCGCGAGATAAGAGCGAATTCACGTTGCCGATGAGGGCCTGAAGATCAGGATACAGATAAGGCATTGTAATGTTATCTCGACGATCCCTCATCGCAAGATCGAGCTGCTCATTCAAGGATCTCAACGGCTTTTCGATCAACTTAACTAGGAAAAAGAAAAGCAGCGAACCCAGCGCAGCCGCAAGTACCAGAATCTGCATGAACAAGCTGATCGCTCGGCTTTGATCAAGAGCCATGCCCTTGACATCATAAATGACGACGGCGTAGGCCTTCACGCTGGGCAGTCCTGTTGCGGGGTCAAATTGACCGATAGGGGCGCTCGCCCCAATCAGCTGTCCACTGATTTCCGCGGCCAGAGGGCGATCCTCTGAGCGCGCCCGATGCACAAAAGGTTGATCTGAAATGCGGCCCGCTCGTGAAGGTGGCGCCAAGATCATTCCATCACTCTTTTGCACTATGAAAACGTCTTTGACACCCTCTTCAAGCTCGGCGGAATGTGTGCTGAGCGACCCGTACTGCCCTTCTAAAACAGTTTTTTGATTAATCTCGGCTAAGTGACGGGCCAGGGACTGGGCTCGGCGTAGACTTTCTCCCATCACACTTTCTTCAGCGCTTCGGAAGGTCGGAATCATCGCAAGCAAAGTGACGGCAAAAATAAAGAGAACCACAAAACCGCCGATGACCCAACGGAACTCAAACCACTCGGGAAGTTTGTAGATGCCGGGCAGGGCCACGCGCTCGATGTAATCCTGCGCCTGTAACCACAGGTGCTCGACGATGTTTCTTTGCATCGGGACGGGTCGCCCGCCACTCGCCGCATGGGTTTGGGAAGTGGCCAGGGCCTGAGGACCTGATCCTTCGTGAGGAGCTGTCATTAACTGAGGGGCCACATTTCCAGAAGCCACCGGAACTTGCGCGCGGCCCGAGGCTGGAACGACCTTCACGACAACTTTTTTCTCTTGAGCCGGCACCAGGTCAAAGATGATGTCGTGAGCGGCAACTTTGTCCCCAAGACGGATGGTCGCGTTTTGAATCTTGACCCCGTTCAAAAAGGTTCCATTGCTGGACTTTAAATCTACGACCAGAATTTTGTCGGTGTAGACCTGAATCTCGCAGTGCTCTTTTGAAATCCCGTTGCTAGGAATGTGAATATCACAATGCGGAGAGCGCCCGATAAGATTTCGGCCACTCTTCAGGTTAAATACCTTACCGGCTGAGGCTCCGCTGAGCGCTCTTAAGGCCCACATTCGACGATATCCCCTACTCGAATATTCTTTTCCCGCGCTTGACCCGCGGCCATTTCAATTACATCGGTTGCGCCCCACACGGGTCCCGCAAGTCTCCAAGGTTTTAAGTCGTGATAGACCTTCACGACAGTCCCCTTTCGATTCACAAAAACGCAATCGATAGCAAATCTCATGAAAAATGTATGAATCGCCCAGCACTTCGTGATCCACAAGGCTTCCTTTGACGAAAGTCCCTTGTGACGAAGTAGCCCGATCGCGCGGGCCCAAGGCGTCTGGGCTCGGCTAAGCTCGGGAAACAAAATGGTCGATTCATTCACTCGTTTCAACGTCATCACTTCTTTCCGTAGTAAAAACTCAAAATAACGGGTCCCAAAACCATGATAAAAACCGCAGGGACAATGAACAGCATCATCGGGATCAGCATCGCTTGCGATGCCCGAGCTCCCAACTTTTCTGCCCGCACGAAACGCTCCAGCCGCATCTGGTTGCTTTGATCTTTCAGAACTTGCGCGATCGGAGCTCCCGACTTGCCGGCATCGATCAGGACCGCCACAAAACTTGTGATCTCGGACATGTCCAGGCGCTCGGCAAGTTCCTTCAAGGCCTGATCTTTTGAAGAACCGATCTGAACATCCTTCAGAACGACGGACAGTTCTTCAGCCAAGACACTTCCCGTGCCCTCGGCCTTGTCGACGATTTTTTGGATCGCTTGGAAAAGATCTAAACCTGCCTCGACGGACAGGGCGAGCAGGTCGACGTAGAACGGCATGTCTGCACGAACACTGAGCTCACGCTTTTTCTTCATCGCGTTCGCGTGCATCATCGGAAGATAAAAACCAATGGGAACGAGCAGCCCGATCAGGAAGTAAGAAAAGCCCATCTCGAGAGCAAAGTTCATGACCGTGCAGAACGCGGGGAAGAACACAGCCCACAAGAGCTGCATGCCAATAAATTCATCAACATTCAGCTCGCGAGCCAAACCACCCGTCTTGATCGCTTTTGAGACTCGCTTGCGGTAATCAACGCTCTGAATTCGAAGTGCATGTTGCAGCGTGAATTGATGAATCAGGGGACGCGAGAAGTTGATGATTCCGCTTTGGGATTTCACAGGTTCAGAGCTGTTCGCCCAACTGAGCTGCTGTTTGTCAGAGTTGCTGGAAAGAAGAGCGTTCAAAAAGAGATAAACGGAAAGACCCGCAAAGATCAAACCAAGTATCAAGATCGAATCAGCGCTTCCCATTTTCGCCTCTTTGTGTTCAAGTGTTCATATGTACCAACTGGTGCTTGCCTCAGCCTCGCCTCGCCGTCGCCAACTTCTGAAAGACGCCGGTTTTTCGTGCCTGGTCCACCCCTCTCAAATATCGGAAAAACTTAGTGAAAACATGACTCTTGATGATCAACTTCGCGACCTAGCTAGACGAAAGGCCGAGGCGGTTTTTCAAGATTATTATAACATTCACAAGGACCCCTTTCTGGTGCTCGGAGCCGACACCGAAGTCATCATTCACGGAGAGGCCCTCGGAAAACCCGAGTCGGAAACTCAAGCTGTTGCTTTCCTTAAGCTTTTGTCCGGTGGCTTTCACGAGGTGAAGACCGCCGTTCACCTGATCGAGTCCACTCGCAAAGAAACGGTGTCTCTTCTTGAGACAACTTTGATCGAGTTCCACGAGCTGACGGACCAACAAATTCAGGACTACGTGAAGACCGGGGAACCCTTCGACAAGGCGGGCGGTTACGCGATCCAGGGCCATGGCTCACGTCTGGTTAGACGAATGTCGGGGTCGTATTCGAACGTTGTGGGTCTTCCTGTGGAAAAGTTGGCGGAAATCTTCAAGAGCAAGAATTGGACAATCCAAACATGACAATCGAATTAGCTCACTTTCGAGACGAGATCACAAGAGTCTGCGAAAAAGCAGGGCGTGATCCGAGGAGCGTTCGTTTGGTTGCGGTATCAAAACTTCAACCTTTGAGCAAAATTCACGAAGCCCATCGCGAAGGTCAGCTGGATTTCGGCGAGAATTATGTGCAGGAAGCTTTGGAAAAAATGGCAGCGTTGCAAATGCCCGATGTTCGCTGGCACCTGATCGGTCCGGTTCAGTCGAACAAGATCAATAAAATTCTTAAGAGGTTTTACTTAATCCATTCGGTGGATTCACTGAAGACGGCGGAAGAAATTAACAAACGAGCGCAACGTGAGGGTCATGTCCAACCCGTTCTTCTGCAGCTGAATCTTGCACAAGAAGCCACAAAATCGGGGCAATCCGAGTCGGACCTTCGGCAAAATTGGAATCGGTATCGAGAGCTCAAGAATCTTGAAATTCAAGGTCTGATGACCATGCCGCCACTGGAAGGTCCCTCGACGAAATACTTTCAACAGCTTCGCGATCTCGCCCAGGAATTCGGGCTGCGCGAACTTTCAATGGGTACAAGCTCCGATTGGAAAGAGGCGATCGCCTGCGGAGCAACGATGATTCGAATTGGCACTGCTGTCTTCGGAGAAAGGAGCTAAGGATGGTATCCCTTCAGCCGCGATTGAAAATTGGGTTCATTGGAGCCGGGAACATGGCGCAGGCCATGATCAAGGGAATGGTTCAGTCTGGGAAAGTCTCACCAGCTAAGATTTTCGTGAGTTCCCGCACCAGTCAAAAGCCGCAAAAGTTGCGCGACCTCTACAACATTCAGGTGTGTCGCAACAATGAAGAGGTTGTCGAAACCTGTGACGTCATCATCCTGGCGATGAAGCCCCAAGATTTTGCGCCAGCCCTGGAGCCTGTTGCCTCGCTGTTCACGGATAAACAGATTGTGATTAGTCTTGCGGCGGGACTTCGCCTGGAAACGCTCGAGAAGGTTTTACCTCAAACTCGACTGGTGAGATTGATGCCCAACACTCCTTCGCTGATTCAGAAGGGCTCGATCGGTTGCTTGGTCAATGATGATCAAGACTCAAGCCTGAACGATCTGATGGAGGATCTTTTCTCTTGTCTTGGTTCCGTTTACCAAATTGAAACTGAAGAGCAGTTTGAATCCTTTATGATCGCATGTTCGTCCGGAACTGGTTTTGTCTATGAACTGATGATGTACTGGCAAGACTGGCTGGAAGAACACGGCTTTGATTCGGCCAGTGCGCGAAGAATGACTCAGGAAGTTTTTATGGGCGCGGCCATGATGGCTCAACAGAATATCGACCAAGGTCTAGAAGAGCTCCAGGGTAAGGTGACTTCAAAGAAGGGTGTGACCGCCGCTGGACTTGAGTCGATGCGTGAACTTGAGATTGAGCGAGCTTTACGAATTAGCTTCGAGAAAGCCGATCTTCGAAATAAAGAAATCAACCGACAGATGAAATCCACTTGAACAAAGTCGAGTCCAGACCCTAAACTGGTCTAGGAGTGACTTCGAGTGACGGGATGTCACAGTGGGGCCCTGCCCTTCGCACTCTTCTTAACCAAGGAAGGTTTATGAATTTTTCCCCAATTGAAATTGCTCAGAAGATCTTCACGAAACGCATGATGGGTTACGATATGCAGGAAGTGGCTGACTTCTTGTATGCCCTTTCCACTCAATTTGAAGAACTCACCCACGAGCGAAATCGATTGCGCGACGCCCTTCGCGAAAAAGAGCTTCAGATGTACGAGTTCAAAGAGCGCGACAAAATTTTGAAAGACACGATCACGACGGCAAGCCAGATGGCTGAAAAAATCCGTTTGGATGCTGAACGAGAAGCCAAGATGATCGTGGCTGATGCCAAGAACAAAGCGGAATTGGTTGCGCGCGATGCTCGAGACTCTTTGGGTCGCACCTATGAAGAGATCACGACTTTAAAGAAAATGCGCCTTCAATTTGAAACTCAACTGAAGGCTTTAGTTCAGTCCCATCTTGAACTTCTAGCTCAGAACAAAAACATGATCAAAAGCCCGGCCCTGACGGATACTCGCGGTTTTGAAATCGACGCCGAACCTGATCCCGAACTTCGCTAGATCTGAGAAACAACCCCGGGCGGATTCAGAGCGAGTTTTCGAAGCACCGGCTTATCTTTCATAAATCCGCTGAGGTGAGCGACCTGCTCTTTAATTTCGATCAGACGATCGTCAAGACCGTCTTCCAAAGAGGATTCTAAAGACTCCTCAAGACTCAACAGAATATGATTCAAACGTGGGATCCAATCCCACGTCCCCCACAAACTCAGATCCCGCGACTGGGGTTGAAGCAAAAAGGCTCGTAGTTCTGTGACATGATCCAGAACCGCCTGAGTCACCAGCCGGTTGGCCTGAAGAGTTTCGTTTTGAAGCTCATGATCCAGAAGTCCAAGGTAGCTAAAAAGCGGACTGACGATTGCATGCAGAGTGCGTCGGGCCAGCAGCTGGCGTTCGAGCTTTGCGTGCAGTCGCAGCAGGACGAAAACGCCAGCAAGAGCGAGAATCAGTTTCACTTGCCCCTCTTTTTCTTCTTCAATTCGATCGTCATCTCGACATCATCCAAAGATTTTTGCAGCTGACCTTCAGAGGGAGCGGTCGGCCCTTGCAGAGGGCGCACGCGCGGCTCGCGAGGTTTCGGACGAACGGGTTGCGGTGGTTCGAAGTACTTTTGGTCTTCTTCTTGAGCTTTCGTCTCTTCTTGAAAGTCGATCACTTCTGTGTCCGCCGAAAGTCCTCCGCGTCGATTTTGAATCGAAGACTTGCGAAGGACCTTGCGACGACGAATCAGCCCCTCGCTTTGACCAAAATCAAAGATTAAAGTTCCACCCGCGAACAGGCCCTTTGAATAATTCTCTCCGGCCAGATCCAGACCAGCGTTCAACTGGAGTTCCCAAACTTTTCCAAGCTTGAAAAACATCAGGCCTTCTGCCGCGATTGAACTCGGATTGACTCCGTAAAAACGCGAAGCTCCTGCATTGACGACATTAATAAAGGCCTCTCGCGAAAAAGGCTGATCGCGGTCCGTGTCGTCGCTGATGGACTGAAAACCGAAGACTCGCCCTCCAAAAAACGCACGGGTTGTTTGCCATCCAAGCCCTGCGGACCAGGGCAAAAGATTGGCGCGGCCGTCGTCTCGTCTTTGGTAGCCAATGTTGGAAAAGAAATCCGTTTGGCCGAACTCGGTTTGAAGATGCAATCGACCAATCAAGGATTGCACCCCTTCGCCCAGCAGAACGTCGTCTCGGGTCTGTCGAATTTTTGCGAACGAATGGATAAGCTCGAATTCGGGAATCAAATCAAAACTTGCAGTTTCAAAGAGAAAGTCCGTCGACAACCGAAGTTCATGAATCTGCGAGTTTGTTCGCGTGGTCGTCCCATTCAAACTATCCGTGCTTTTGCTTTGGGCATATGACGCCTTGAGTTCAGCTTCTAGCCCCAAATTGCTGCCGTGAATGTGTCGAAACCCAAACGGAATATCGGCTAGCCAATACTCTCCACTTCCCTGAAGGGTGTAAGCCCCGCCATTGGAATCGAAATTTTCTTTCGCCATAAAGAGATCGCCCGACACATAAGCTGCGACCCCCTTGAAATCGTAACGTTTCGGCCCCTTAATCTTGGCAGCGGCCTGAAAGTGGACTAAAAGCAGAAGGCAGGGCAGAACAAGTTTCATATAGGGAAAATCATAGCAAGAGGATCTAGCACTTGAAATCTCAAAATCTCTCACCTCAGATTATTCTTTTTATGACGGTGTTTCTGTACCTGCTCGGTTTCGGTGTGATGATTCCGCTGATCCCCCACCTCAGTCGAGATATGGGAGCCACCTCGACGGAAGCAGGGCTGTTGATGGCCACTTACTCTTTGATGCAATTCCTCTTTGCGCCCGTTTGGGGACGCTGGAGTGATCGTGTCGGTCGGCGAAAAATTCTTTTGTTCAGTCTAGCCATGGAGAGCGTCTCGTACTTGGCCTTTGCTTTTGCTCGGCAACTCGAAGCTCTATTCTTGGCCCGCGCGCTGACTGGATTTTTTGGGGCGAGCCTTTCCACAGCGAACGCCGCGATGGCCGATGTGACCAGTGCTCAGGATCGCTCGAAGGGGATGGCCCTGATTGGGGCGGCCTTTGGTTTGGGATTTATTTTGGGACCTGCGATCGGTGGCGGCGCGGCCGTCATCGCCGATCAAATATCCCAGGCTCCGTTCTTCCGAACCACTTTTGTCAGTCTTCTGGTGTCGGCGCTCTTTGCCCTTACGTTTATTTTTGCCTACTTCAAATTGCCCGAGACTCTTCCCGAGGATCGACGTCAGGCAACGAAGCGTCGTAGACTGGCTGGCCTTTTCGAAAAATTAAAAACCCCCGTCACTCGAGAATTGATTCTTGCGTTTTTCTTGGTGTCTTTCGCGATGTCCAGCATGGAAGCGACTCTGGTCTATTTTATGGCCGATCGCTTTTCTTGGAATTTGAAGGACACTAGTTTTGGTTTCGCCTACATCGGGTTGGTGCTCGTGCTCACGCAAGGTTACCTCGTGCGAAGATTTTTGCCTCGGTTCGGCGAACGTCACATTTTGGTTGTGGCTCTTCCTGTTTTTGTCGTCGGGCTTGCCTTGATCGCACCGGCCGACTCGATCGCGGTGATGGCGTTGTCGATGACGCTGATTGCGTTGGGCGTGGGCCATACCAATCCTTCGCTGAACGGATCCATCAGTTTGATGGCCCATGAATCCGAGCAAGGAAGCACCCTTGGGCTGACCCAGAGTCTTTCGTCTTTAGGAAGAATTCTGGGACCCGCGGCGGGCGGCGCCCTGTACGCTTGGAGTTCCGGCGCACCCTTTTGGTTTTCAACGGCCTTGGCCCTTGGGGCTTGGGTTTTAATTCTCTCGCGTTATCGTTCGCTTCCCGAAAGAGCCCTCATGCCCGAGGACGCAACAAGGAGACCCTAATGCCAACACTTCTCAACGAGCTCGGCTTTTTTCAGTTTGATAATTTGATTCGAAATCAGATTCCATTTGTCCTCTTGAACTTGGGAGCAGATCTGAAGGGTCTCTACAAACTTTCGCATCATCAAAATCATCTTGAAAAACTGACCTGCAACGTCAGCACGAGCGACGCTCTGGAAACGCTCAAAAACCGCAAACATTCTCTTCACGAGGCGATCGTCGTAATTTGTCAGTCTGGAAAAGACTCGGGCCCCCTTGTGGATGAGCTCGAGGCCGCCGGTTACTTGAATGTGTTCATGGTGAAGGGCGGGCTGGATCAACTCCGGGCGGATGCGTCGCGTTGATTCGAGGTCGGTCGAACCGCGAGAGTTGATTCCCCTGTCAGGGGTTTTGTGCTAGCGTGATTTCACTATGAACAGTCCATTGAGTGACCGCTATAATCCCCAAGAAGTTGAAGGCCGAATCTACCAGTCCTGGGAAGAGATGGGCGCTTTTAAGGCTGCTGACCTTTCAACAAAACCTCCGTTCTCAATCATCCTGCCGCCCCCGAATGTGACGGGCTTTTTGCATTTGGGTCACGCTTTGGATCACACCATCCAAGATTTGCTGATTCGTTGGAAGCGAATGAACGGCTTCAACGCCATGTGGTTGCCAGGAACTGATCATGCGGGAATTGCCACTCAGTCAGTCGTCGAAAAAGAATTGAAAAAAGAGGGTGTGACTCGCCATCAATTGGGTCGCGAAAAATTTGTTCAGAAAATTTGGGACTGGAAACACCAGTACGGAAACAGAATCTACTCGCAAATGAAAAAGCTTGGAGACTCCTGTGACTGGGATCGCGCGACCTTCACGCTTGATGATGGCGTATCCGCAGCTGTTCGAAAAGTTTTCGTGAATATGCACAAGAAAGGTTGGATCTATAAAGGCCAACGCCTTGTGAATTGGTCGACTCCGCTGGAATCGGCCATTTCGGATTTGGAAGTTGAGTATCAACAGGTCAAAGGCACTTTGTACCATATCCAATACCCACTTCAGGATGGATCTGGATTTTTAACTGTCGCCACCACGCGACCCGAAACAATGCTCGGGGATACGGCAGTGTGTGTGAATCCCGAGGACGAGCGCTATCGTCACTTGATTGGAAAGCATGTCATTCTTCCGCTTTTGAAAAAGCCAATCAAGATCATTGCGGATTCCTACGTGGATATGAAA
The DNA here is from genome assembly GCA_046336915.1 of Bdellovibrionales bacterium. Classification (GTDB taxonomy): domain Bacteria; phylum Bdellovibrionota; class Bdellovibrionia; order Bdellovibrionales; family Bdellovibrionaceae. The sequence goes on along the minus strand of JBKDHV010000005.1, from coordinate 2,671 downwards.
TTTGGTTCGGGCGTTGTGAAGATGACTCCGGCCCACGACTTCAACGACTACAAGATTGGAAAAGCTCACAAACTTGAGTTCATCAACATTCTTGAAAAAAATGGTCTGCTGAATGAAAACGCGGGCCCCTATAAAGGTCTGAAGGTCCAAGAGGCCCGTAAACGTGTCATCGAGGATTTGAAGAAAGAGAATTTACTGCTTAAGGAAGAACCCTACGTTCACTCGGTCGGTCACTGTTCCCGAACCGGTGCCGTTGTTGAGCCCTTCTTGAGTGAGCAGTGGTTCATGAAGATGGAAAAATTGGCGGTGCCCGCTCGACGTGTCGTTGAGTCTGGCACAATCCGCTTCGAGCCCGAGTCTTGGACAAAAGTGTATCTTCACTGGATGAACATTATCGAGGACTGGTGTATTTCGCGCCAACTTTGGTGGGGTCACCAGATCCCCGCGTGGACCTGTGGAAATTGTGATCACGTCAACGTGAGTGAAACCACACCCACGAGCTGTGAGAAGTGTCAGTCGACGGAATTAAAGCAAGACGAAGATGTCTTGGACACTTGGTTTAGCTCGGCACTGTGGCCTTTTTCGACAATGGGATGGCCGCAGTCGACAGAAGCGCTGAAGACTTTTTATCCGACGAACTACTTGGTCACGGGCCACGATATTATTTTCTTCTGGGTCGCCCGCATGATCATGATGGGACTTGAGTTCAAGGGTGATGTTCCCTTCCGAACAGTCTACATTCATGGGCTTGTTCGCGATTCTCAAGGTCGCAAGATGAGTAAATCTCTGGGGAACTCTGTGGACCCTGTGGAAATGATCGACAAGTACGGGGCGGACGCTTTGCGCTTTTCGTTCCTCGCTCATCTTTACAGCGGGAAGGATTTTAAATTTTCCGAGCAACGCTTGGAAGGTTATCGCAACTTCATGAACAAGGTGTGGAATGCCGCTCGTTTTGTGCTTTCAAGCTTGAATGATTTTAAGGCCCCGGCCAGCGGCGTGAAAGCGCTTCCCAGTCGATCGAACCTGACTTCTTATGATAAGTGGATTCTTTACTCGCTAGGTGAAGTGGAAAAAAAGGTTGAGGAGTCCTTGGAAGGCGAGCGTTTCAGTGACGCCGCTCAGGCCCTTTACCATTTCGTCTGGCACCAGTTCTGCGACTGGTACATCGAGTTCACAAAACCCGTGCTGCAAGGGCCAGCAAGTCCTGAACGCGAGACCACTCAGCTTGTGCTTGCGCAAGTCTTGAATCGCATCGTTCGGCTGTTGCATCCGTTTACGCCCTTTATTTCTGAAGAGATCTACCAGAAACTTCCGATTCGATCCCAAGCCTGTGTGACGGATGAATATCCCAATGCTCGCAAGGATCGCGAACTCGTCGAACTGGGTTCCGAAGCGGCCGCGCTTGAAGTGGAACTGGTGAAAGAGGTCATCACGGCGATCCGAAATGTTCGCGGGGAAAATCGGATTTCGCCTGCGACTCAGCTTCAGGTTCGTCTTGATATCAGCGATGATCGCGCCCAGAAAATCCTGAGCGAAAATCGAAATTCCATTCTGTCGCTGGGTCGACTGGAGAAGCTTGAGATTTCGACCGGCGGTGACATGATGAAGTGCGCCGTGACTCCGATCAGCGTCAAAGACCTTCAGGTTAAAGTGGTGATCCCACTTGAGGGCCTGGTGGACTTCAACGAAGAGATCAAACGTATCCGTAAGACGATTGAAAAGCTAAGCAAAGACGTGTCAATGCTCACCAATAAGCTCTCGAACGAGAAATTTGTGAATAACGCGGATGAAGATGTGGTTGCCGCTGACCGGGAACTACTGGAGAATTCTAAGAAGCAGCTCGTGCAATTGCAGGAGGCCCTGGTTCGATTCCAGTAGGAATCCCGAAGCCCTCCCCGCTTCAAGCACGTGCGTTCAAATCGGCAAGGCGCTGAAGGGCGCCTGAAAGTGAGGGGGCCCATGGGAACACGTTTTACGCTTCTTGTGCTTGCGAATCTGATCTGCGCGCTTGGTTTTGCAAAGCCTGTCTTTCTTGAAGGTCCCTACCAAAAACAAAAACGAGTTTTACCGATGGCCCACCAGCACTCCGTGCTGACAAGCTCACCGGCCGAGATCTCAGACCTGAAACGTCGCGAGTACACATGTAAACGCGTCGACGCCCGAGAGCTATGCCAAAAGCTTTCCACCGAGCTCGTGAACCTTTCCCCAGAAGTCCAAGCCCGAATGTGGGAAATGGCCGATAGCTCAATCACATTTGAAAGAAGCGCAAGCTCCTACATCAAAGTGAACGACTCCGAATCCGTACAAGAGTGGCAAAGAGATCAAGTCACCAAAGTCGATAAACTCCGCTTCGAAAAACTCACCTGGCGCGAACTCCACCGCTCCGAAGGCCAAGTCACAAAGATTATCTTAAATTCAGGTCGTCATTCCGCAAAAGCCGAGTACCTAAAGCTCGACGACAACACCCTCGGCGCGGTCATCAAACTCCGAGTCACTCACCAAAAAGGTTGGAGCGACTACTGGGCCATCATTCCCTTCCTCCGACGCTAACCCGCGAGAGGGGAGCCCCCCAAAACCCTCAGACATGCGTTTGGCATGAGGGCTTGCGGGGCAACCCCTCACGCCAAGCCGAACTCGGGTTTTGGGAGAGCCTTCCCTCGGGGTTTTCGAG
>JBKDHV010000004.1:0-1722 GCA_046336915.1 Bdellovibrionales bacterium | reverse complement strand
CTGGTGCACTGGGTCTTCTTCTTGAGCCTGGATCGGCTCCTGGAGTTGGAGGTTGTGTAAGCCCATCAGGATGTTATGAAGTGCTGCTCTTCCGTTGTTTCTTTTCTTCCTATCGACGTACTTGCACCGAAGGAGCCTAGTAGCATCTTTCTTGCTCTTGACCAACTCCAGCACCTTACGCCTCAAGATTGCTCGCTTCTCTTCCTCTGTTCCGTTGAGCCATTCCTCTCGTTCTAGGAAATGCAACACACATTTGGATGAGTCCGGGAAGTGGGCACTCTTCCTCATCGCTGTCGCTATCCTCACAGAAACTAGGCTGCTCACGCTGTTGAGCTCCCCGATGGGCTGAATTGCTCTGAGCGTCTTTGCGTAGCACCTACGCTCCAGTCGAGCTGTTCTAGCATCGCGGCTAGGCACAGGTACATCCCCCTGCGCGCCCCGACTGGGTCTGGTCCATCATACACCCTGTGGTGACTCCCTCTTAGCGAAGATATCCTGGCTGAGACCTCACAGTTAGACTGATCGTCTCTGCCTCGAGTAGTTGCGACCGAGTCCTCGGATTGCAGCGTCCGCTGACTCTCGGTAACCCTCTCCCTACCGCTACTAGGCTGCGTACACGTGGGAGCGACCCACGGCCGGTCACCGGTTTCTGATGCCAGATTTAAGTTCCACATCTGCAATGTGGATCGGAGTAGTGTCCTCGGTGGTGGCTTTGCCAGCTATGGCAAGCGACCGATAAGCGACAATCAACCCCTGCCGTACCACGATCCTGTTGACGACTCGAGCAGACTGCTCTCGTCATCGATGTGGTAGGTACCGATCAGATACTTGAAGTCTTCGGTCGATATTGGGGCGTCCCCCGCGACCTTAACTTTAAGCGCATCGATCACTTGACAAATATTCCTCCTCGCGGCTGGGAATATTCTCATCGAACAGGACATGGATTGAGGTGACAGTGCCATCCTTGGATGGAAGGTCTACCTATCCAATGCACCGTCGTCGAAGTAGTAAGCCACGAAATAGCCGATCTGCCAATCCCGTTAACGTCCGTCCGATTCTTCCGCGCATGCTCCTTGCACCCCCATACTCGAAGATCTCTAAGGTCCTGTCTCCTGTCAGATACTCATGCGGAGTGATCCAACCGCGGTCTCGAGTCTTAATAGGCATGCGCTTGAAAATGTATACAGCACACATATAGGCAAATAACCAAAATGCTGCTGGTAGTCCAGAGCAGAGCAGAGCGCAATAGCAATGATAAACGCATTTCACCTTCGGCTCTTAAGCGTCGCTCTATCTTGGAATTTTGCTCGATCAGCTCTCCTGCACCATCACAATGAAACCAACGGACAGAAATATCCTGCGCTTAAAATTCTCCCTCGAGCAGCTCCTTGAAATAAGCCAGAACTGATGGGCCAGCACGAGTAACCAGGCCTGTCGCCCACAGGCTGTTACTATTTGAATATGTCCTGGGAAGGCTGTACCGAGTGATCTTGGCTCTAGCGCATACCAAACACAGGTTCCTCCATTCCCCCTTTCGCTTGGCCAAGTCCTCGCGCTTAAGGCCGGTTCCTTCAATTAGTGCTCGCTTGCAGCCTTCCAGCAAAGTGCTTTTCCTTCCGTAAATTTGGGAGAGCAAGCAAGTCTTTTAGCGGCACAAAAGGCATACCATTGAAGTTTCTTCAGCGTTCTCGAGAACAACTTCCTTCGTGAACAGAGTTGATG
>JBKDHV010000003.1:0-2407 GCA_046336915.1 Bdellovibrionales bacterium | reverse complement strand
CATATGGGCCATGACAATAAAAAGAGAGCAGTCTATATATATTGAAGAAATTCATCCCCACCTGAGCTTTTTAAGCATAGTAATGCATTATCGCATGAGTAATAATAGCTAAGTAGCCATATCTTAGTATCAATAGGGTCATCAACTGAGGAAGATTGGGACCCAGGAAGGGATAGCTGTCTGCTGGAAAGATAGCTGCTGCCGGTTTGTTTGACGACTCTATGCCTAGCGGAACGTCGATTATTGTGCACGACTGGCAGTGGAGGCCTCAAGAAGTAAGAATTGATACGGCCATGGAGTTTGTGCGCTACCTCGGTGTTGACGTTAACCTCATGGAGCGAGACCACAGATCCTTAGCCAGGGCGAAGGAGTCTATTTCCTCCTCCTGTCGCCACTTGCTTGCACGCATAGCTACCCCCCGCTGCAAGCTTGAGGTACTTCTGAAACAAATTGTCCCTAAAGCTCTGTATGTTGGATCGAAATGCTCGTGGTCATTGGCCCAATATGAGGACCTTGAGAAGCCTATAACGGCTGCTCTTAGGTCAATCCTTAAGCTGGGGCCGACGTTCCCGACTGACCTTATCTACATGCCTTATGATCAATGCGGCGTTGGTGCTCCTTCGCTCTCGGACCTGTGTCAGATGCACAAATGGTCCTCGCTACAGAACAGTATTGCTGCGGGTGGTGAGGCTGAGAGGGCGGCGGAAGATATCCTCTCTAGGGCTTATGAAGTAAATCCGAGGATCAATGGTGAATATCAGTTTGCGGGCCTGCACTCAGTTAGACAGGGCGTCTCATACCTCACTAGTCTGGTTCAGTGGCTTCAGAGAGCTGGCCTTGTGATCTCACGTTTAGATCCGTCCCTCCACCCTGCGACGGTGCCTTACGACGAGCTTGGGTTCAACACATCGGAAATTGATAGATGCGCTGTCGAGCTGGGCCTTGCTCCGTCCCCGCTGTATCCTGATGCACAGCTGGATTTGGCTTGCTCGGCTATATTCACAGACGCGACATACGTGGTCAAGAAGTCTCCTCTGAGTGCGCTTGTCGGGAGGGCCAAGCCCCTCACTACCCATGGGGTGGGAGCGGCGGCGATATACTTCATGCCCAAGAGGACTCAGAACAACTTGTGGGAGAGGTCCCCCTCACGGATAGTTCGTATCACTGCTCGGGACAATGAAGTTGGTATGGACAATTATGCGTGGGAGCTCATCGGCATAGCAGTGGCTCTACGGCTTGCTAAGAAGATACCCCACTACATTCCTCTGTTTAACGACTGTAAAGGAGCTATTGCGCGTGCTCACAGAGCTCAATCGTATCATGGCAGAGCGGTTGCGCACCTGAACAAGGGTGTGATATGCTCCTCGATCCCTGTTCCTGAGTCAGGAATCCGGAGGCCTATATCTCATGTCTTGGGCCACCCTGAGCGTCCTCGTAAACCCAAAACAGGTCCCACTCCTCCTCCCACCAAATGGGAGGAATGGTCTGTCAAGCAGAAGGGTATATACATTGCTGATGCGGCCGCTGAAAACAAGTTTAGGGACGTCTCCGACCGCATCGGTACCAATGTCAAGTGGTCACACATCTCTCTTAGTGCGATTCTGCGCGAGCTGGTTCCGGTGGGCCGGTGGCACTTGCGTGATTCCTTGAACAACCTCCCTGTTCTGAAGGAGATCAAATATCGTGTCAAGAGATACTTGACCTGTCGCGATGGATACCGGACACGGAGGGGGGACTTGCCGTATTGGGAAGGGACGCATCTGGAGTTTGCTGCGTATTGCTGGGATGTCCCCTCTCAGGACAAAGGAGTGTGGGGGGGCTCTAAGCGTGCTAAGTGGATCCTTGATAAGTGTGCGCATGGGCGTAACCTCGCTAAAGGGAAGCAGGGAGCGGCGAGAGATGAAGCTGCCAGATGCGTCCTATGCGCCAGACAAGACTCGCAGAAACATATGCTTCTGGAGTGCACGGCGGATGTTAACATGATGCACCTGAGAGACTCTGCCCGTGCGCGCCAATTCAGAATACTTCAGCAAATCGAGCGGGGAGAGAAAGGCTCCCCATCCCCTCCTCTTTGGATGAGGCAATCGCTGGCTTGGTTTCATAGGCTGTGTTGGTCGAAGGATGAACCTGAAGTTGAGAGGCTCTGGCTTGGTACTTGGACTGACGAAACTTTAGCCAAGGTCACGGCCAAGGAGGTCGCTGACCTCACTGACCTCATAGATCACAAAGAGAGACATCTTTTCCGTAGGAACATAAAGAAGTTGCCTGGTGGACCTCGCATCCGAGCTTCTAACGATGAGGATGGAGGCAATTAATCAAATTCGGAGACAGAATAGACCTGTTGTGACCCCTGTGCGCTCTCCGGCAGTTAGGACCCCCCCTGGTGGAGCTGTCCATTCCCTTTCCA
>JBKDHV010000002.1:0-18385 GCA_046336915.1 Bdellovibrionales bacterium | reverse complement strand
CTTCACATGAGCTCCAAAGACAACGGTTTCCGAGCGGATGATTGCGGGGTCAATGACTTCGGCTTGCGCGAGCTTACCTTGAATTTCGCCAATGCGACCCTCAATCATGGATTGACGGTCTTTGGCCGCATCGTATTCGGCATTTTCGCTGATATCACCTTGGGCACGGGCCTCTTCGATGGCGCGGATGACAGCAGGTCGTTCTTCGTGGATCAGGCGCTTTAATTCGGCCTCAAGAAGGGCTTTGCCACGAATCGTCATTGGGAGCTTATCGGTTGCCATAATCACCTTCCAGGAATTCCGCCATTTCGAAGTAGAAACGAGGTCCTCTTGGTTATCAAGAATCGACCTCGAACGCAATAATGCCTCGCATTAGTCGTCCCTTGGTCCTGCTTGTTGGCAGGTGGATGCCTTTCTAAAAAACCTCGCGTTAAAATGAGGCGCTACCAGGAGAAATCTCTTTGCAACAACTTCTTGAACTGCTGCGGAAATCCCATTCCATCACGGTCACCACCCATCGGGACTGCGATGGCGATGGTGTCGGTGCGATGTTGGCCTTTTACCATGCGCTGAAGGCCCGCGGATCCCAGGTCCGACTGCTCAGTGTGGATGCGATTCCGGCGAAGTATGATTTTTTGCCGGGCTATCGGGACATCCATGTTTTTACACCCGATCAGACGCCGCCCGAAGGTGATCTTTTGATTGCCTTTGATACTAACGATGCCCGGCGGATCGAGCCTCTGGGAAGTTGGGCGCTCAATCGTGGGCATGTGGTCTTTATCGATCATCATCCGGTTCTAGAAAAAGGACCGCATCCGGGTCACAGCTCCTTCATCAACACCCAAGCGGCCAGCACGGGCGAGATGACCTTCGAGCTGATCAAGTCTTTGAAAATTCCGATGAATGCCGCGATCGCCGAATGCCTGTACACGAGCATCGTGTTCGATACGCAACTTTTTCGCTTTCTGCGAAAATCCCCGCGCTCGCATCAGATCGCAGCCGAGCTGATGGAGTATGATTTTGATCCGACAGAAATTCATCGTCGCCTATTCGGAGAGCAAACTCCAGCGAAACTGCGATTCTTGGCGTTGGCGCTTTCGCGCATTGAGTATCTGCAAAAAGATCAAGTGGCGTATTTGAATTTACCGTACGAGGATTTTCAAAAGCACGGTGTCGATCCGGAAAGTTCGCGGGATGTGGTCGACATGATGATGAATGTACGAAATGTTGAAATCGCAGTTGTCCTACGCGAGGATCGAAGCGGTCGAATGAAAATCAGCGTGCGCTCCAAGGGTCGTTTCGAGGTGCTGTCTCTCGCGGAACTCTGGGGCGGCGGTGGCCATCTGTACGCCGCTGGCGCCACCGCAGAAGGCCGCAGTTTCGAAGAGCTGCGCAAAACTCTAGATCAGTGGATCGGAAGCCGGCTTCGGTAACGGCACGTCTCGTGAGACTTCACAAGAAGGAGCACTGGCGGAAGTCCTCGAGCGCGCAAGAGCTATCTAGAAGCTGTATTGGCGAAAATCTTCAAGCGGGCGATAGCCGATTTTCTGATAAATGCTGTTTGAAATTGGGTTCGCTAGATCCGTAAACAGCAGCGCCTTTTTGCCGGACTCGAGAATTCGCTGACTGGCCACGGCCGTCAGCGCGGACCCGTAGCCCCGGCCTCGAAGTGCGTGCGGCGTGTAGACGGGCGCAATCCATCGTTCAATCGCCGTCTCGCGACGGGATCCCACGAGGCTCACAGGCTTGTCTTCATCTTCCCAAATGAAAAACTCTTGCTTCGCGATTCCGAGATCCACGTTTTTGTAAAGCTCCTCGCGCGTCGGAGAAGGATCGTCTGGCACTGCTTCGTCATGAAAGGCTCTCAGCCAAGAGAAAAGGAGATCGCGATCGGCGGGACGCGCAAACCGGGCAAAGCCGCTCGGAGTCTTCGGCGGCAGAAGCTCATCGAGTGCGAAGAGCCGAAGATTCTTGATTCGCCCAGGAGTCGCGCCGCGATTGGCGGCCCACTCGGCGAAAAAGGCCTCTACGGTCGACTTCGGACCGTAAACTCCGGGCAAGGCCTCAATGCGATTTGCGAGAGCTTGCGCGAAATTTTTGGCCAAATCTAGCGAAATTTTTGAAATCAAAAAACTGCGATCGCGGTCGGCCTGGAGTCCAGCCGCGTGGACTTCACCTTTGGAGTCCACAAGAACCGCAAGTAAGGGCATCGATTTTCCCGCTGCCAAGGTTCGAAAAGCGAGGCTCCGTATCATCGAATTCACGTGAGGATCGCGCTCCAAATAGGCGCGTGTCTTTGTTAGAAAACTCTCAAGATTTGACTCTAAATGAAGATGCATGAGCGAGACCTTTCCGCGGGCCTTTTGGTTAATTCTTAAAGAACTCCTTGCTTCCGGCAAATTCGATTTTCTTTGACGCTGTATTAACAGAACTCGAGTTCCAAGTTGGAACTCGACGTGGGTGGGTTGGTGGTTTCGCGGATCTTATCCAGCGCACTTGCGAAGCTCCCCGTTCGGTTCTGGGTTAGGTCTCCGAAAGGCGGCTGGTCTCTTTAGCGAACTGGAAGGCGCTTTTTGACATCTTGGGCGGTTCTTTGCATCGGATTTGACTTGCTGAGCCTCTCTTGAACACCGAAAGACTCAGGGAAAGAAAATCTCGGCTCAAATTCTAAGAAGGAGACAACGATGGACCTAAAACATCTTACGAATCAGGAACTCCATTCAATGACCCAGTCCCTCGCGCGCAAGGAAAGGCTCTGCACTCTTGATGTGCTTTGGCACTTAAGGGAAATCGAACGGCGGCTGCTCTATGCCGAGATGGGCTATCGAGATTTGAAGGAGTACTGTGTCCGTGAACTTCACTACTCCGAAGGCAGCGCTTGGCGAAGAATTTCAGCCATGAAGGTTCTTAAGGAGGTCCCGGAGGTTGAAGAGAAGCTTGAATCCGGCAGCCTGAATTTGACCCAGTTGAGTCTGGTCAGGTCTCACTTTCGTGAGATCAAGTCGACCCTTGAGGAAAAGAAGGGCGTGCTGCGCAGTCTTGAAAATCAAGATGTCCATACAACTCAGCGGATCCTTGCAGAATCCAGACCTGAGCCCCTTATGGCCGAGCCGCCCGTCCACGAAAAGCCCCTGAAAGGTAAACGGCTGCAAGTCACTCTTATTCTGGACGAGGATGTTCAACAGGAGTTGGATGAACTCTTAATTCTGCTGGGTCAGAAGATGACGAAGCTCGAGCTCTTTAAACTGTTGGTTCGCGAGAAGCTCGAGAGTCTTCGGAAGAAGACGTCCATTAAGATGGACCAACAAGGAAGCGCAGCGCAATCGCCGCGGAGGAGCAGCGCGGCGGGATCTCGATACATCTCGAAGGCAATTCAGCAGCAAGTTCGGGTTCGCGATCAGTATCGTTGTCAGTACAGGGACCCGGAAAGTCGAAGGCAATGCTCAGCCCGATTCCATCTTCAGGTTGAACACATTCGTCCCTTTGCAAAAGGGGGAGGAAATGACGTCGAAAATTTGCAATTGCTCTGTCCAACGCACAATCGCTTGAGAGCCGTGCAACATTTTGGTGAGAAAAAGATGCGAAAGTACCTTCCGCAACTCCAGCCATAGCGGTCATGACGGGCGGAAGATGCTACCGTGGACTAAACTTCATTCGACAAACGATACTTCAGAATTTTTTCGACGTCGGGGCGGCAGGTGCCGCAGGCGGTGCTGGCCGAGGTCCATCGGCTGACCATTTCGGGAGTGTGGGCTCCGTTGATGATCGCCTGCTCGACCGTTTCTAGCGAGACATTTCGACAGTGGCACACTTCTTCGTGTTGATAGGGATGTTGCCACTTTCCTTGCAGTTTCAAAATCAGCTCTTGAATCAGAAGGCTCACGTGATCACTTCCTGATGGCAGAGCCCACTTCGCGGGATTCACTCCACTGGTCTCACGGAGCTCTTGAAGCTTGTGAACAAGAGCCGTGCAGCCGATGACCTTCATGCGAAAGGGATCCAGACTTAAGACTTCTAATCGATCGCGACCGGCGATCTCGACCACCAAGGGTAACTGCATACCCTGATCCTACCGAAATTTTGAAAGCTTGCATCCCGGACTGGACCCCCGGGGGCCTCTACTTCTTCAAAGCCTTTTTGAAGGCGGCTAGACAGCGCTCTCGTGCAAACGCGTGATCGACCATCGGCTCGGCATAGCGCGAGGTTCCGTACTCAGGCACCCACTTGCGAACGTAAGTCAGATCCGGATCGAATTTCTCTTGCTGGCTTTGCGGATTAAAAATGCGAAAGTACGGAGCCGCATCGCAACCCGTACCTGCCGCCCACTGCCAATTTCCGTTATTCGAGGCCAGATCATAATCCAAGAGCTTCGCAGCGAAGTAGCGCTCGCCCTTCGACCAATGAATCAGCAGATGTTTGCACAAGAACGAAGCGGTCACCATGCGAACTCGGTTGTGCATATACCCGGTGGCGTTAAGCTCTCGCATTCCAGCATCCACCAGCGGATAACCGGTCTGGCCCTCGCACCAACGCTCGAAGTCCTCTGAACTTTTTCGCCACTCCACTTGATCATATTCAGGGCGAAAACTCTGCTTCACCACCTGAGGGAAATGCCAAAGAATCTGCATAAAGAATTCGCGCCAAATCAACTCCGACAGCCACACATCGGACTTCGCCTCAAGAGCCGCGCGCACGGACTCGCGAACTGAGATCGTTCCAAATCGTAAGTGCAGGCCCAGATGGGTCGTGCCGTCCGCGAGGTAGGGAAAATCGCGAGTTCTCGCGTAAGTGGAAAGAATAGGTTTTGCGATCCTTTTCCCAGGGTAAGGAAAGTCGCTCTCTTGAAACCCGACATCCGACAGCGTGGGCGCTTTGGATTGCGTAAGCCGAGCGAAATGGGACTCGAGCCCCTTCACCCGGCGCTCGCGAGCGTCGTCGGATTTGAACTGCGAAAGCCACTTCTTTTTGTAAGGCGTGTAGACCGTGTAGGGCTTCTTTGCATCCGTGAGAATTTCCGACTGCTCGAAAATCACTTGATCCTTAAAGCTTTGAAACTCCACCCCGGCTGATTGCGCCCACTTACGAACAGCTTCGTCCCGCTGTCGTGGGTAGGGCTCATAATCGTGATTACAAAGCACACCTGCGAAGTCGAGTTCCTGATGGAGTTTCTGAAAGACCTCCACCGGCCGCCCGACTTCGATTCGCAAATCCGAGCCGTGCTGCGCCAACTCCTTCTTCATCTCGAGCAAAGTTTGATGGATAAACTGAACTCGAAGGTCTTTCTTGTCCCCCAAACGGCTGAGAATCTCGGTATCGAAGATGAAGACGGGCACGACCCGCTCGAAGTGCGAGAGGGCGTAAGCCAGACCCTCGTTGTCATAAAGACGAAGATCCCGTCGAAACCAAAAAAGACGAGTCTTTGACTTGCTCATGGGATTATGTTTAAAACTTTTTAAACATAAAGTATAATAAAACCCATATGCCGCAGGATCCAAAACCACGAGCCCTCAAAAAAATCAAAACCGGCCTGGTGGCTCGAGGGCTTTCTCTTGCCAAAATCACCGCAGGCGCAGGTGCGAGTCTCGCGGCCCAAAAGGTGGCCAGTCTTCTGCGTACACCTCAAGAAAAACAAGAGGCCTGGCAAGAGTACCTGAAATCTCAAGCAACGAATTTTTCTGAAGAGGTCGGAGAGCTGAAAGGCTCTCTCATGAAAGCGGGCCAAATGCTCTCGGTCTACGGCGAGTATTTCTTCCCGCCGGAAGTGAATCAAATTTTCAAACGTCTGCAAAATGAAACCCCTCCCGTGGAGTGGGCGCGCATTCAAGAAATTCTTTCGTCTCAAGAAAATGGCGAGGTCTTCCAAGAGCTCGAGATTGAACCCACGGCCCTGGCCGGAGCGTCGCTGGGACAGGTGCACCGCGCTCGCATCAAGAGCACCGGCGAGACCCTCGTTCTGAAAATTCAGTACCCCGGCGTGGAGCGCGCTATCGAGAGTGATCTCAAAGCGCTGAAAAGTTTTATCACCTTCATGAAGGTCCTTCCTGCCGAGGGCCCCTTGGACGCCTTGATGCTGGAAATGAAGGAGATGCTCCTTCAAGAAACTGATTACCGTCGCGAAGTTGAGCTGATGGAAGAATACCGGCGAAAACTCGCGCAAGATTCGCGCTTCGTGATCCCTCAGATTCACGCCCGCTACTGCTCGGACAAAGTGATCGCCATGAGCTACGAGCGCGGACTGAAGGCCGACGATCCCGTGATTCAGTCTTTAAGCCAAGAGCGACGCAATCGTTTAGCTTCGAATTTTTTAGATCTCTACTTTCGTGAAATTTTTGAATGGCATTTCGTGCAGACCGATCCGCATCTGGGAAATTACCGCCTGCGTATGGATCCGGCGGGTCATGATCGCATCGTGCTCTTTGATTTTGGGGCCACCCGAAAATTTTCAGATGCCTTTTTTCACACCTACGGGGCCATGATTCGCGGAGCCCTCACTCAGTCCGAGGAATTTGAAAAGGCCTCGCTTCAACTGGGCTTTATCCGAGATCAAGACGATCCGAAGCTTCTCGAGATCTTTCGAAGTTTCTGTCAGCAAACCGTTGAGCCCTTCGGCCCCGGACCCTACGACTGGAAGAAAAGTGATCTGCCCAAACGTCTGACTGATTTGGGCATTCGAATCCTGAAGGAATTTCCGCTTCGTCCCCCGCCCCGCGAAATCGTCTTCCTGGATCGAAAGACCGCGGGCGTCTTCATTTTCTTAAGTGTCCTGGGCGCGCGCTTCGAGGCCCGTCCGCTTTTGATGAAATATCTTGATCAGCTTCCGCCTCTGCCGGTATCTAGAGGCCATGACTCGTCAAACCCCTGACCCTTCCAACTCTCTCATTGGCACAAGCCGTTTTTCCAAGTGGATTTGGGCCCTTGTCATCTACACCGTTTTTGTCATTATCTGGGGCGCTTGGGTGCGCATCTCTCACTCGGGTGATGGCTGCGGTCAGCACTGGCCCCTTTGCGAAGGCGCCTTCATCCCACAACAGGCCGCTGGGAAAACTTGGATCGAGTATCTGCACCGCTTGACCTCGGGGCTGTACGGAATCTTTGTGGCGGCGCTGATGATCCAAGCCTTGAGACTTTTTCCGCGAGGTTCGACTCAACGGGTCGCTGCGATCCTCACTTTTATTCTGATGATCATCGAGGCCGCCCTTGGAGCCGCACTCGTGCTGAAGGGCCTCGTGGGCGAGAACGCCACTCTGTATCGACTCTTTGTGATGACCTTTCACCAGATCAACAGCTTGCTGCTCGTGGGCTCGACCGTCGTTTGGGCCCATCTGACAGCCGGGCCCGTTTTTCCTTGGACCGAGCTGAAGGGACAACTTCGCGCCTTCTCCCCACTTGCGCTTTTTGTTTTGATTCCGGCAACGGGTGCCTGGGCGGCGCTGGCGAACACGCTTTTTCCCTCTTTGAATTTAACAGAGGGCTTGCAGAAAGATTTCGCTCCGGACTCGCCTTGGATTTTGCGATTGCGAGTAGCCCACCCGCTGCTCGCGCTCAGCCTGGGCGTGATTTTGGCCCTTCACTTTTACCGAATCGCCCTGCAGACTTCCGATTCCGCCGTTCGTCAGGCGGCCCTTCGAGTGTCTGCGGTCTTCGCGGGTGCGCTCATTTTTGGAATTCTCACTCTGGTGTCGCTCAGTCCGGTGTGGATGAAGCTTGTGCACCTGACGTGGGCGCAAGTGCTGTGGATCAGCTTGGTCAGCTACGCCATCACTTCGTTGCTTTCAACAAGACGATAAAGAATTCCAATCTTGTCGTTGATGTCGTTCATTTCTAAAAGCATTTGTTGAATGTCGTAGTCCTTCACCAAGTAGGTCGCAAAGGCGCCGACAATTTCTTGAGGTCCCTTCAGCGAAGAGAGGAAAATCGATTTCTGTTCGGGATCAGGAATATGATGATGAATCCAGCGCGCCAAAATCTGATTCAAGGTCGCCACGTGACGAGAGCCCTCTTCAGAGGGTAAAACCTGCTCAGGCACCACTTGCCCTTCGACGACCAAGTAAGGCGTATCGCTGGCTTTAAGTTGACCCAGTTTCATTTTTCCTTCGGCCTGAATAAAAATCAGAAGCGTTCCGTTGAGCCGCTCTTGCACGATCGTGGGATGGCCGTAGCCCGCAATCTCTCGCACATAAGAAAGAGTCTCGCCTGGTTTGTGGGGTTTTACGCTCTCGACATTTTCGATGAAACCTAAAGCGATGGGTTTTTTCGTCGCCACAGAATCGCGAACCATTTGTAAATACCGAGGCTCAAAAATATTCAGCGGCTTCGTCGTGCCCGGAAAAAGACAAACATTCACAAGCGGAAAGAGGAAAACTTCCATCCCTTTCAGTATGACAAGGGTCGAGAGCTCGGTCCAGCAAAGTTCAAACGCTTAGACGTGATTTTCTTTCCACCATTTCATGACAGCCGGCAGAAATTGGCGGTTGCCTTCCAAAAAACCTAGACTGTCCAAGTCCTGAGGATGGACCCAACAAGCCTGGTCATGTTCGTGCAATTCAAAGGCTTGGGACTGGGCTTCAGTCGCAAACAGACTCAATTGAATTTTCTTTCCTGAGGGAGTGACGAATTCCCGAGATTCAATCAGCTTTCCGATGCGAATGTCGAGCGCCAGCTCCTCTTGAATTTCACGACGAAGCGCTTGCTCGAGAGTTTCGCCGAGCTCGACCTTACCGCCTGGAAATTCCCAGGCACCCCCGTTGGAATCTTGAGCCTTTCGTTGCGCGACAAGGATCTGATCTCGGTAACAAATCAGAGCGGCCACAACTTCAAATGGTCTCGATTCTGGACTCCTCAGAGGTTCTCCCTTCACCCAAAATGTTAAGTGATGTTCTCGGGTCGCTCGGATTCCTTTTCTCCAACAACTCCCCCAACCCTGTCCAGCGTTTTGATGTGGACGGTACTTGCATTTCAGGCAGGAGCCCTGAACACGGGCGGTTTTTTGGCCTGTCATCGCTTCGTGTCTCATGTGACGGGTTTCTCGACGATGTTCGGCACCGAAGTGGCCTACGGGAACTACAAAAATGCCTTTGGCTTTTTAAGTGTTCCTGTCTTTTTTCTTGTGGGCTCGATGCTCTCGGCCTTGTTTATTGATCGACGTCTCCTCAAGCACCAAACGCCTCACTATCACTTCAGTTTTGGATTGCTCACCGTCATCACAGGAGCGGTTCTCGCGATGGGGGTGATGGGCGAGTTCGGGGCCTTCGGGGCAGCTCTTGAAATGGGTCGGGACTACTCGCTACTCGCCCTACTCTGTTTGGCGAGTGGAATTCAAAACGCCACCGTGACCTCGACCTACGGAGCCGTGGTCAGAACTACGCACCTCACGGGGCTGACCACAGATCTTGGTATAGGATTGGTGCGCCTGGCCTCAGCGGATTGGAGCTCAGGCCGTGTCCAGCAAGAGGTTCACGCGACCTCGATGCGAGTGAGTATCATTGCAAGTTTCACCTTAGGGTCCGTGGTGTCGGCCATCGCCTATCTTCAGACCCAGTACTGGGGCTTTGTGATTCCCTTCGTGGTCAGTGTCGGGCTTTGGATCTTGAGTCTCGCTTTTCTGTTCAAAAGGGGGTACTCTCAAATTCGAGAGTGATTCTTCATGATTGATTCAGGCAACTCCTATCTTGTTATTCTCGTCGCCGGCATTGCGTTTTTCCACTACGGAATGGGACTTGCCAGCCAATCCCTTGAAAAACTTCTAGCCACTCGTATCACCGCCCTCATGAACAAAATTTCTGACAACAACTTTCTCTCGATTGTTGTGGGAATTTCGCTGACCACTCTGCTGCAGAGCTCAGGCGCCGTGACCTCCATGCTCGTAGGTCTCGGTTCAGCGCGAGTGATCAATCTTCGCCAAGTTATGGGCGTCATTATCGGAACCGCCGTCGGTTCAACCCTCACGGTTCAATTGATCTCGTTGAACATCTCGCATTACGCGCTTCCGATGTTTGCGATTGCCTTCGGTTTTTACTTTCAGATCAAAAAGACCGGCGTCAAAAGCACGGCTCTGGCCGTCATGGGCTTCTCGCTTCTTCTGTTCGGCATGCAGATGATGAGTATCTCATCTCGGCATTTTGCCGAGAACCCCCTGCTAAATGAATTCTTCCAAAGCATCCGGGACAATCCGGGCTACTCGCTGATAATCTCAATGCTCTTCTGCTCATTCGTGCATTCCAGTGCGGTCACGGTGGGACTTGCGATGTCCCTGACCTCCGCCGGCGCCATCACCATTGGGGATGCGATGCTGTGGGTGTACGGCGCGAATATCGGCACCACGTCCACGGCGCTCATCGCGGCCGCAGGCTCCAACTACATTGGAAAACAGGTCGCCTGGGCCCACTTTTTCTATAAGACTGTCAGCGTTCTGCTCTTTTATCCGTTTACAAAATACTTTGTGGATCTTCTCGCACAGTTCGATACCACTCCTGCGCGGATCACCGCGAACTCGCATTTTTTTTTCAATATCATTTCAGCGGTGATCTTTTTTCCCTTCATCGATAAGGGTGCTAAATTCATTCAGAAACTTTTCCCGAAAGGTCCGCAGGATGAATTCGGAGCGGACTTTTTGGGCTTAAATAACTACCAGAGTTCGGCCCTCGCCACTTCCTACGCTCAGCGTGAGATCATGCGAACCGCTGATATCGTGCACTCCATGGTGGTCGATTCCATCAAACTTTTTGACTCGTCCGATCCCACGCTCATCGAATCCATCAAAGATCGGGACAACAAAGTCGACTTTTTGTACCGCGAAACGAAAATGTTCTTGCTCGATCATGCGAATAAGTCCAACACGGCTGTTCAGCAAAATATTTTGAACATGATCATGTTTATTTCGGATCTCGAACGCGCTGCTGATGCCATTGATATCAATATCGTGGCGCTCGCGATTAAAAAACACGCGCTTCGGTTGGAATTCTCGCAAGAGGGCTGGGACGACATCAAGGCCATGCACGGTCACGTGATCAAGGCGGCCTCGATGGCGATCAATGCTTATCAAGCGAAGGATCTGTGTTCTGAAGCCATTCGCCTGAAACGGGAACTCGCGAAACTTGAAATTAATCTTCGCGAAAACCACATCGGGCGCCTGAATCGCGGTATGCGAGATTCGATCAACACAAGTTCGATTCACTTGGATTTGCTTTCGGAGTATCGCCGGATTGCCTCGCTGTTGTGCAATCACGCCTACTCTCAAAATCATCCCAAAGCCGAAACTTAAAGCTTCTGGAGGACATCCATGCTTTCTCCCGCCCTTAGCACCGTGCTGCTGTTAACCCTGTCCAATATTTTCATGACATTTGCGTGGTACGGCCATCTGAAGAACCACCGAGACTCTGTCCTGTGGATCGTGATCCTGGTCAGCTGGGGGATTGCCTTTTTCGAATACTGCCTGCAAGTTCCCGCCAACCGCATCGGCTCGCAGGTGTTTTCCCTACCGCAGCTGAAAATTCTCCAAGAGGTCATCACCATGGTGGTCTTCGCTGGTTTTTCGACCTGGTATATGCGCCAGCCCCTTAAGCTCGACTATCTTTGGGCGAGTCTTTGTTTGATTGGTGCCATTTACTTTATTTTTCGAAGTCCTGCTGCCAACTAGAACGAGACCGCGCAATGGGCTAGTCACTCCGGGAAAAAGGCGATAGATTGATATCCGTGATCATAAGTTTCGTTTTCTGCGTTTTCCTATTGTCTTGCCTTCTCTTTTCCTATCTGCCTACGCGTGACGGCCCAACGTGGGTGCTAAGCCTTTTAGGAACCTGCTTCTACGGCCCCCTGTTTGTGGCTAATGCATTTCTCCTCGTGACCTTGAAACAGCCGGCTTTGCTTATCTGCCTTGCTTTTTGGGTGGTGCACCTTTTCAAGATATGGAAAGTCTATCAATCTCAAGGAACGTTTCACTATTTCTCGCTGTTTTTTAGAATTCCATCCTTCTGGTCGCGCAACTACAAGCTGGTCGATACACCCCACGGAGCTGTTCATTTCTATCAGGCCCCTCAACCTACGGCCCCATGTATCTTGGTGGTTTTTGGTGGGGCTTTCAAACGGGGGAGCCCCGATCAGCTTGTCCACCTTTTGGCAGCTCTTCGCGCGGAAGGCTTTCATGTGGCGGCTTTACCCTATCCCACTCTTCCAACTGGAGTTTGGCCAAAAAATATCGAGGATCTCGTTGCCGTCGCTCATCATGTAATGAATATGCAACGGGAGGGTTTTAGTCCCCGCGAGTTTCATCTCATGGGAAGATCGGCTGGGGGCTTTTTGTGCCTTGCGCTTTCCAGCCGGCTAAAACAGGATTCCCGAATTCGTTCGGTCACAGCACTCTATCCGATTTGTGATTTGAAACTCTGGGCCGAAGAAAAAGGCGCCAAAGAAATTTTGAGTTCCCACGAAATCGTACCGGCCCTCCTCGAAGATTGGAACTCATCAACTGTCGATCTTCGTGATTTTGAGCAGAGCTCGAGCCGGCGCTACTTCGTTGCGACCGGCGATTTTGATCGTTTTGTAGATCCTCATCATTCTTATCTCCTTAAGACCTCTCTCGAGGCTCAAGGCTGCCAGGTATTTTACAGGGTCTATCCGCTGCAGAACCACGGATTCGACGTTTCGATCTCGTCCTTGGCAGGTCAGCTGTTCTGGCAGGATCTTTTGCAAACTCTCTTAGGACAAAAGCCTTCAGGGCGAACTCCTTGAAGCGTTACTTGGCCTTCAAAATTGTCTCGCAAGAAACAGAGCCCTTGATGCGATTGGAAACATCGAGTTCTTCCTGCATAAAGTCTGAAACTGTACGATAGGGGGCTACTTCCGACGAGTACTTCACTCGGCGAGCGGGGTCCTGCTCCCGATGAACAAGATCTAACATCAGTCGGCCTCGTCTTTCGTTCGACTCCCGTTCAAAACCCGCTCTCTGCGTTTCGATCCAGCCATCTCGGTTGGCCAGCGGAGTTGCAGGAACTAGCTCTGGCCTTGTCACCTCAAGGCGAAACTCGCCAGCCTCGCGGCTACTCACGACTTTCGAAAAGTTTCCAAAGGCTTTCATTAAGTAAACCGGTCTTTGTTGCTGGAAATGAATCGCGAGATTGCGAGCAATACTAAAGGCTCCAAGGTGGGATAGGGTTGGAAACTGAGCTCCAAAGTAAGGCAGATCCCCTTCCGGGTAGATTGCAAACATGTAACGGCCAGAAACTTGATCCGCAAGTTTGATGACCTTTGATTTCAAGTTCGGAGACTGACGGAACAAGGCGTGCTCGTCCCGGTTCTCTAAGAACTTGTACATCGGCCAGACATCAAGATTTGTTAGAACCGAGCCCGCCTGAAAATCTAATGCTTTTTCCAGCTGCTTCATTGTATTCAGGTCTAGCAAAGCATGGTCATGGTTAAGAGCCATGATCACAATCGCGTTCGCAGGCAACAGGGGTCTACCTGTTTCCACGTTATTCTTGTCGACAAATGCAATCTTCACTTTTTTCTTCTGATCGCCAGTTAAACTTTGAGTCGAGATCTGATCAAGATACTTGGACAAGGGCTCACGCGCTAGACATAGGCGAGTGATCAAGGAACAAACTGTTTTAATCGTCCCTTTTTTATAAGGAAGTAGGTTGCGAAGCAAATCATTCACGCCACGACTGACAGATTGCCCATTCTCAATTTGGCTTGCGATAGAACTAATTCGTTCCAAAGAGCCTTTGATATCGCGATACGGCTTTCCCTCACTTAGCTTGTCAAGGACGTCGCTCATCTCATGCAGAGCTCGATCTATCGCCCATTTCAAATCGGATTCCGTCCCGACGATTCTATTCATGGCGCTCGAGTCACGTTCGTACCGAACAAAAAGTCTTTGATAGTCATTTGCAAAAAGCTGGAACTTGGCATCAAGCTGCCCCAAGAGATACTTGCCGATTCGAGTAATTTCTTTCTTCTCGTCGTCACCAAGTTGGCTAAATTCATAAACTTGTGGTTCGAAGACTTGTTGGACTTGGGCACGCACGGCAGCTTGGTAGTTCAAAAGCCTGTTCACATAGTAGTTTTCATGAAGAAACTGTTCGGCCAGAACCTGGGCCGACCTTCGAAGATTGTAGCGACCGGCGAGTTGCCTTTCCAAATCGGCAACCAACTCGGGCGGGCTCGAGAAGTCGATAGGTCGAGGCTGTTGCCCTTTTGAAATCGCCTTCAGTCTTTCGAGTCGTTGCTGACGTGCCACTTCCCATATCCCCTTGGCGGACAGAAATTTTGTTAATCCCTCGGGCCTTGCCATTAGAACAGCAAAACTATCGTGCCAGAAGTTCGTGTAGTCGGCATGAGGCAAGCGCTGATGGCTTGGAATAATCTGATGAATCGGAAGCTCTTTTGCGGCCGCAGACCTTAGCCCACGAAAAGCCTGAGTGCGAAGAGAAATAAAGTTTTGATCGATTCTGGATTGGCTTTGTAGCAAATTGAGAACTTCCGTATTTAGCGAAACAGTCGATTTCAGAAGTTGCCCAAGAACGACTTTGTGGTTTTCAGTTAGCGCTATCCCCTTCATCTCTGCCAGAGTTTCAAACTCGATCAGCTTTCGTCCAAACTGCGCAACATGGTTTCGAAGATAGGCGAGCTCAAATTGTCCCTCTCGAGGAGCCCGGGCATCTGTAAAAAGTCGTCCTTGTTTCAAATCCTGCGACTTCCTTTCCAGGCTTTTTTCGAGCGAATCGAGGGTTTCACCAATTTGGAAAGTATCGGCCCATCGGACATACCAAGGGCTCAGGTAGAAGTCGGCCTGAATATCGGCGTACTTCCAAAGATTGATATAACCAAATTTGGAATCAGTCATATGGACATAGGGAAGTACAAATGGGAAAAGATGCTGGATCAGGAACTTTTCACCAGTTGGTGTAAGCTTTGGTCGAAAATCCGGGAAGAGCATCGGAACCCCGGCCTGGCGAGCCTTTTCAAAAACTCCGAAGTCTATCACCTTCGAAAAAATCTTCTTCATCTCCCAGGCGCGCCCGCTCATGTAGGCTTCAACAAGATTTGTGTAGTCGGAGTCTGTGAAATTTCCAATGTAGCGAAGTCCTTGGTTATACTTTTGGAACTCTTCAGTGACAGGAAGCCCTTGATTTTCTCGACGCCACTGCCAATACCACTTGATGTGATTGATACTCGTCCAGACAGACGCCAAGGCCTCAATTCTCATCAAAATCTTTTTCAATCTTTCTTTCGAACCATCTCTATTCTTCAAGTCTTGCAACCGAGGGCCCGGCATTCCCATGTAGAGATGAACCGAGTCGTGCGTCAAGAAATGCATTTTCCCAACTTCCGACTCACGAGTGCTTCCGAAAACAGCTGCCGGCTCATCAAGAAGAATGTCGACGAAAGGGGCATAAAGATCAAAGAACGAGTCTCGGTTCGAGTTGATACCCAGTCCCAATGCGATCCCATTCCACTTCATGAAATCAAGAATGCTTTGCATTTGGGATCCGATTTCACCCTTGGTTTCCGTGTTAATTCGACTCGCTTCAGGGATTTCCGCAAAATTGAGCTGTCCCGAATACATCATTTCGGGCTTGAAAAATTTCATCCCTACGGTCTCAGTCAGGACCCAGGACTGATCCAGTGGATGGAGGTCGCCCTCCGCAGCGACAAGAAGACTTGGCAGCAGCAAACATAAACAGAATAGAATTTGTCTCAGAATGAAACACTTCATAAAGTCTCCGTGCTAAGATGCTTGAGCTTCAACTCTCGGGCCAACGCGAGCTGTCGTTTCAAGCTATTTTAGTGAATTCAGATGTAGAACATTTTAGCAGGGCAAAGCTGAAATTAAGGCCTACATCTTCAAGGGTAAAGCTCTAGACCGCCATGAGCTCTCTAAAAGGTTCGCACTTTATGCGTGGCCTGGAGGATGGATTCATACTCGCGAGAAATCCGCTGAAGCGCCTGCTCCGCAAAGTCTTTCGGATCCAAACCGAGATCCTCAAGCGCACTCGTTTTCACGGGGGTTCCCTCGTTCGTAATATTCACAGCGAAGTGGACCAGAACCGAATTGGCTGAGCATGTGGCGATACTTATCGAGAGTTTTCCCTCTTGAAGAAAAAGATCATCACCGACCCGCTTCAAGTGCTTTTGAGTTTTTTCATAAACAAGATCCTGCACGATCGAGGCAAACAGTCGTTGCAAAAAAACTCCGGTCGCAAGCTCGCGATCGAAGACTTCAAACACGAAATGCAACATGCGAGCGCCCTTGATCGGGGCCTTTTCCAAAAGATCTTCACCATCCATCATATGGGCAAAGGGAATATCGCAAGGTCCAATCCAGGCGACGCAGGAATCCCCCAGAAGTCCGTGCTGCAGGTAATTCACCAAAGGTTTCAGCTGAAGACCGTCGTATTTAGATTCTTTTTCAATCCATTTTGTTTTCATTGCGGAAATTCCAATCCGTTCGCTTGAAACGCCCGGCGCGCGCGTTGACAGGATTCACACTGCCCGCACCACGATTCGAGCGCTTGATAGCAGGGCCATACAAGCTTCCAATCGACCTTCAGCTCCAGGCCCCGTTTCACAATCTCGGTCTTATTCAGTCCGGCGGTAAAACAATGCGTTCGAACATGGTTCGCCGTCGAGTAGGAAAAACTCTTCTCCAGCACGCGAAGAAAATCTTCTGAATTATCGGGAAAGGTTGTCGCCTCTTCGCGATTAAAGCCTGGGATGACAGCATCCGCCCCCAGAGCTTCGGCAAAACCGGCCGCAATGTTCATAAAAATTCCGTTTCGGTTCGGAACCCAAACGGATTTCGCCGTCTTTTGGGAAACCTGCAAACTGTCGATAGACACATCCGAACCCAAGGGAAGACTTTGAGACGTCCCGACCAAACTGCTCTGACCAAAATCTTTAAAAAAAGGAAGCGCTAAAACTTGATGAGGCACTCGGTGAGCTTTCGCAAGCGCTTGCGCCTTTTCAATTTCACGGACTGCGGCTCGTTGACCGTAGTCAAACGTCAAAGCGAGCTTCACTTCGCCAGATTTCAGAGCTTCATAAAAATTCACGGTCGAATCAAGACCCGAGGACAACAGAACAACGGACTTCACGACAGCACCGCCGGTCGCACATCTTCAATCATCAGCTGAAGCCCACGGCGCCCCATCCACTCATGAACCTGGGCCTTCACCAGCAAGTCCACTTCGTGTCCGAGCTTCAGGAGGTCACGTTGCGCAGGGCTGGGATGAAACAAGAGCCCCTCGCGCTGATGTTCGCCCCCTTGCGAGACTTGCACCTTGAGGTGGGCCCCTTTGAGTTCCTTCACCGACACGACTTTGACAGCCTTCACAAGAAAGAGCGGAGTTTCAAAACCCACTCCGAAGGGTTCTAGTCTCTGCATCCAGTTCATCATCTCAAAGTCGAACTCTGAAAGCTCGAGATTCGCGTGATAGAAAAGCCGCTGCGGACGCGCCACTTCATTCTGAAAAAATTGGCCAAGACCCGCACGAACACTCTCCAGATCCCGAGCGCTCATTTCAAATCCCGCCGCGCGCGCATGACCACCGAAGCGCAAAAGTTTATCCGAAACACTTTGCAGGGCTTCGACCAACGAGCTGTCCCGGTCCTCAGGAAGACGACAACTGCCGACAAGCTTTCCCTCTTCGGGGTCAAGGCTTGCGACAAAAGAAGGCTTCTGATGCTTTTGCGAGAGCGAAGTCGCAATCAACCCAATCACGCCGCGATGGAAATTTTCTGAAAAGACAAACAAACAAGGTTGGTCCAATTGCGACTGGGCCTGGCGGAGGGCTTCTTTATCCGCCTCCGCTTGCAGTTGCACGCGCTCTTGATTTTGCAACAGCACCTGCGACACCAGGCGATCGGCTTCATCTCGATCTTCCAGCAAATACAAATCCAAAGGAAGCAGATCCCCTTCCAATCGACTTAAAGCATTCAATTTCGGCGCAAACCGAATGGCGACATCCGAACTGTTCAGATCCTTGCCACTCAGGTTCAGAGCCTGCAACAAGGCCCGCAGCCCCGGTCTTTGAGTCTGCGCCAATTGTTTCAAACCCAGTTGCACGAGAACTCGATTATCATGAACAAGTGGCACCATATCCGTCAGGGTGGCCACGGTGAAACAGTCCAAGAGACTTTGCAAATTCAGTTTTTCAGGCGTCCCAATTTTTCGATCTGTAAAGGCCCGCTTCAGAGCTCGCATCAGGAAAAAACCAACACCCGCTCCGCTCAGATAACCCAAGCCCGATTGATCTTCGGACTGGTTGGGATTCACGACCACAAAGGCCTTCGGAATCTCGCCGGCGGGCAGATGATGATCGGTGATGATCACATCCACACCCAGTTCGCGGGCCCGATCGACCGCCTTGTGAGCCGTGATGCCCACATC
>JBKDHV010000001.1:0-7989 GCA_046336915.1 Bdellovibrionales bacterium | reverse complement strand
GACAAAGCCAACTTTAAAAAACAAGTGACTCGATCAATGAAGTCACTTCAGAAAAACAAAAATAAAGTGCGCTCATTTTTTCAAAAGCCAAGCCTTAAATACGCCGCCTAATGTTGGTTATCCAACGAACTTATTAATAGTTTTTAAATAGCTGAACGTATATTCTCGCTTCAGGTACTCATTCATCCGAAAGCATTCGCAGATCACATACTGTTCGAACAAATCACCATATTCGTAGCTGGAGGGGGCTAGGCCTAGTTGAAGCCTTCTCGACAAAGCGCGAACAACTCCGGTGTCAAAGAAGTAGAATTTCGGGGCTTGCACGATTTGTTTGCGCCAGGATTCATGAAAGGCGTTCAGCATGAAACCAAGATGAGTATCGACCAGGATCTGATAGTAATTCTGAATTGTTTTAACGGAAGCCCCGACATCTCTTTCAATTTTCGAAAAATTGAGGATTTTACCGCTCATTTGAGCCGCAACTTCTAGAAAGTTTCGAAATGGATTCAGATTGCGCACAATCTGCTCTAATTGTATTTCTTCTTTGATATACACTCTCACGTAACTTTGTAGATAGTCGATTTTCTGGTCGCGATCCTCAAGATGCTGAAGCTTCGGCAATGATCCGAATTCCAAATTCGATAGAAGATCAAAATGATCTTTTTGCTCCTTGTAGGTGAGCGGAAAAAGAGCCCGGTAAACAGCCCGACCGGCCAAAAGATTTCCAGCTCCTCTCTTTAGCTTTCGAGAACTGGAACCAGTCATTATGAATCGATCGTGGCCCTCCTCGATAAGCTGATGGACCTCATCTAAAAGTTTTGGAATCTTTTGAATCTCGTCAATGATCACCTTCTGATGCTTTGGCATCGCCAAGACCCGTTCCCGTAACGAGCCTGGTGATCGCAACAGGACATCTTCCTCTTCAGCCCGAAGGAGATTGATGTAGAGAGCCTTCGGGTCATAAGCTTTAAGGAGGGTGGTTTTCCCCGTTCCGCGCGCCCCGAACAAGAGAAAACTGCCTTTTTTCGGTAGCTTAACAAGTCTATGGATCATACTCCATAAATATCGGCTAAATATGGAGCATGGTCAAAACCAGTCTTAATCAGATCGATCCAGCGCCTTTTGGGTTCACTTTCTGCTTTTTAGAGGAAATGGGTCTCGAGGGCATGGTTTTTCATCTCCCGAATAAGCATCGAAACAGGAGCCAAACTCGTTGGCGATAGCTGCGAAGCCCAGGACTCTTCCATTGCTCGCGAACGTTCCCTTTCGCGGAATCGCGTAGGTTTTTCCCGTCTGGCGCAACCTGCTTAAATCGCCCGTACCCGCGATGTAGATACTTTTTCCTTCCGCAAGAATCTGATTCACTTTCTTTATTCTGTGGTCGCAAGTTTTATTGTCTAGAGTATTGCCTTGAACTAGAGTCAGCAAAGTATTTTCCTCATCCAAAACTCGTATCATAAATCCAGACAATCCAGGTTCATCCGCATCATAAAGTCGCTCGCACTCAAGGAGGACTCGATCCGGACTCACACGGATCTCCGTGCCAAATTCGCCCGAATTCAGAACACGGTATGTGGAAGTCGTGCATCCAATAACTGACACGAGAATCGCAAGGCAAAAGCTGCTGCTACTTTTTAAGCCGCTCATATTCCCTCCTATATCGTTCAAAAGCCGAATTTTTATAGCTTGTTTTACTTTTTAGTAAGCCTTTGTACTCGAGAATAACTTCCTCAGGGCTGGGCGCCTTGCCAAGTTTACCCATCGCCATCACTCTTTTTCTAAAAAGCCATCGTACGCCCACGGGGATTGCAATCATTGGATCTTTAAGGTCCTTTTGTCGAATCTTGCGAAAAGTAAAATCCTTGGCCTCCCCTTTTGGGTCTTGAACGATCTTGAGTGTGCCAGGGGTGATCTGCGTGATGCCAAACGCCGTTCTGTTTTCCGTTGGGTCAGCACGGAAACCCGACTCACTCGCAATCAAGGCCTTTACAACATCAGGATCGAGCGGAGGAATCGCATTAAATTTTTTGTTAAAGTAATCCGTCCAGACCGCGATCATGTCGTCATACTTGTCGGCATTATCGTAATCGTTAAGCTTACCTTTGGCAGGATAGGTGATTCCTTTACGCTCATAGGCTTTGAAAATGGATCTTATTTCATCCGCATCTAAATATGTGCCCTTTAAGCGCCGCAAATGACCATCTCTTATCGTAATACCAGCAGGATTCTTCTGACTTACGGGAACATTCATAGAATGCTCGCGGACCTTTGTGACCCGCTTGCTTGATTTTTTGGCCATAGTAGGAACCCGCTTGCTTAAGGCCCACTAAGGGCCGATTGACAGAGATCGAGTCAGAGCTAACTTGATAGTGAATCTGGCCCTTGCAAGTCGGTCAAGACATTTAGAAGCTTCTTAATTCGTGCTCTATCTTAACGCCTACGAATGGGACTCTCGCAAGCACCGGTCGTGGATTACAAACTTTCGAATCTGTCACGAAACTAAGTCTGTAGATCAATTTCCCGCCGTGTGGTTGTCGATTCTCGTCACTTTCTTCACGACCCGCGCTGTGCAGTTCACATTGTAAGCCGTGTCGCCAACCACCGTGTCGATGGCCTCGACTGTGCCCACTAGGTGATCGATTCGATTGCCGTGTCCGTCAGCTCGAGACGAAACAACTTGAAGTCGAAGAGTCTCCCGATAGGCGCCTATTTGTTTTTTGATAGATCCATCTCTCTCGATAAAGAGGGGGCTTGTGTAACCGTAGCTGGTTGTTGAGGACTTAATCTCCAGAGAGTCCGCTAAAGTTCCGCCTCGACGTGTAGACTTGAAGGAAGTAAACTCCCACTCGTAGATTTTGTTCTTCCAACTTGGATGCATCGAAGGGTTGTTCGACACAAGTCTCCCGGTGCACTTCATCGGCTCGACAAGATACATTTTCGCCTGCGCGAAGCTAACGCTTGATAGAAGGCTCACAATAACAACTAAATACGCATTTTTCATATAATCTCCTTTTTGTTTTTTTTGTTCGTTCTCGATGAGAGGCTTTTACCAACGAAGAGGTAATTCTCAAAATGCATGTTGAATAACTATTTATTCTATTCGCCGATATTAAAATCGAGCGCAGACGGCCGACTAAGAGCTTCAATCCGCTCCGACTCTCGGTTCTTTTATTTTACTTAGCTACCGAACGCGGAAGGACTCGACGGCGTCGATGTAGGCGCGGGGGGTATAGATCTGGAGTTTAGAATCCAGAGTGATTTCCTGCCAACCATAGGCTAGGAAGAAGGGATTGTCGACTTGGCGCTGGCTCATCAGCTCGAAGATCTTTTGCTGAAGGATGATGTTCTCTTGGCGCAGCTTTAGCGACGGAATATCTAGACGAACAAAGGCGACCTGCGGGTATTGGGCTGCAAAGCCCTCAACACCTCGAAGGAAGTAGGCGCGATAATCCAAGGACTGTTGCGGATCACAGTGTCGGACCACCAGAAGCTTTTGAACCTCGGCTGGGACTTTAAAGAGACTCTCCAGATCCAGATCCTGGCAGGACTCCCAGATGAAGTGACGCGTGTGCAGTTTTCGAAAGCTATCCGCCGACACGCGACTTCGCGACGGCATATGATAAAGAGCCTGCCCGTCCCACACGCCAAGCTTTAAATGAGGCGCTCGTTTTTGCGCAATCTCCAGGCGACCCAACATTTGGGGCGAAAGATTCGCGGTGTAGACCAAATGGTCAAACGCCAAAGTGTCTCGATCGACTTTCAAATGGGTCTCGGACCACTGGGGAAGCGAAGACAAGAAGCGAATCTTATCGCGCAGACGAAGATTCTTGTAAGTGCGCCACCACTGGTGGGAAACGTAGCGATCCAGATCTCCGTAGTAGCGACTGGGCCGATCGTTCCACACCTGAACGTAGAAATCCGCGAGCGCCTCTGTCGAGTCCAAGTTCGGATAGGCCTGTTTGAGAATGGATTTTGCGATCTCTCGCTGCAGACCCTCGCCCTCATCCAGCTGCGAGTCCCACAGGTGAATCGTACGCCCTTCGGTACGAGTCACAACCGGAGCCTTCGAAACAACGATCTGCAGGCGAGCGCTTCGTACTTTCACGAAAGTTCGTAGCCACTGCTCGAAGGGGAAAATTTGAGTGGTGTACATTCGTTCGAAGTCGCGAAAGGACGCGGAATAGGGCACAACTCGGTTGAGCGTGCAACGAAAGACCGCGCTCTCGTCGGCAAAAGTGATTTTTTCAATGTACTGAGAATTAATACAAAGCGGCCGTTGATGAAGTCGCGCCAAAATCAAAGTAAGCGCAGAAAACGCCACCAGCAGTGTACATCCTACAAACCGATTCCCCATATCCGGAACTCGAGCAATTTCCGTTCCGTAGGCCCGAGATTCGGACAGCGCACGGCCACGCCTTAGGTGAGTTTCCCACCCTGGCCCAAAAAGGGGCTCGGAATTTAATAGATTCAAGCTGTTAGCGTGTTCCCACACCCCAGACTTGTGGTTCCCAATTCTCGCTTTGCGATTATTACACTATGTGGTATAGTGTAATTCGTGAGGCTGACTTGATTCGCAACTTTGATAATAAGATCGCTCAAGAGATTTGGGAAACGGATCGATCCAAGGCTTTGCCGCAGGAACTGTGGATTCGGGCAAAAGCTCTCTTAACGATCATGCATGGAACCAATGAGCTGAACGATTTAAAGATGAAGGGGCAACCTCCGAATGTGCGGTTGCGCAAACTGAAGGGTGACCGTAGGGATGAGTGGAGCGTGACCATCAGACTGCCTTGGTGCATCACATTTAAGTTCAAGAATGGCGAATTCTCGGATGTTAAAATCGAGAATTACCACAAAGGATAGGTTATGATTAAGAATCCAAAACCCATGCATCCAGGTGTCGTTTTGAACGAAATTTACATGAAGGAGCTGGGACTTAACCAGTCTCAGTTGGCGGAAAAGTGTAAATGTTCGCCTCGCAAGATTAACGAAATCGTAAATGGGAAGAGGTCCATTTCACCGGATTTCGCCTTAATCCTCGAGAGCACACTCGGAACTTCGGCTGAAATGTGGGTGCGTATTCAAGCTGAATATGATCTCTGGGTCGCAAGAAAAAAGGCGGCTTAGAGTCACCTTACTCGGAAGGCTCAAGCGCATTATTCCTGACTCAGCAATGAGTAGAAATCGAGATTGAAGTTGTAAAGGTCTTCCTCTCGGGATGGTTTTACTGTTTCAACATAGTCTTGAATAAGAGTAACGAACTTTGCCTTGAGCTTTTCGGCATCTTCTCGTGAAAGGCTTGAGACGGTTGCGTAATGAATA
This sequence comes from Bdellovibrionales bacterium, assembly GCA_046336915.1. Lineage (GTDB taxonomy): Bacteria > Bdellovibrionota > Bdellovibrionia > Bdellovibrionales > Bdellovibrionaceae. The sequence goes on along the minus strand of JBKDHV010000001.1, from coordinate 2,667 downwards.
CCATGATCGAGATTACGAGACAGGGACTGTACAGCGTGAAGGCGCCAATGGCTGTGGTGCTGGCGAATCAAGGGTGAATCCTTACTCAAATGAATTTGCGTCGGGCCTGGCAAAAATGCGCCCACCTTCTGCGTAATAAGACCGCTCGAAAGTAAGAACCGTAAAACTTCTTCCACTAACGGTAGGGGCAACGAAAGTGCTCGCGCCATTTTCTCAGGGGTCCTAAACTGCGGAATCGTCACCAAGACATGAAGTGCTGCAAAATAAGGACTGCTGTAATAGCGACTTTGATCCTCAATTGAAAGCTGATGCGCCTCTTTTATGTGACCTTGAATATTGAGGTACTTGGCCCGCACCTGATCGAGATCTTTCTGAAAATGTTCTCGAAGCTCCGGGGTCCCTGCGCGTGCGAGTTCAATAAGAAGAAGAAAGTAGCGTGTTTCGAGCTCATTAAGCTTAAGGTAGAGCGACACCTTCAAGCCTTGCTCAAGACTAAAATTGGTATGAGTGTTTAAAACTTGCGAAATGTAAGCGTTCTGACATTCAAGAACTTCGGCCAAACGACTTCGAAACCCGCGAACAAGGGGCTTTTGTTCCTGCTCAAGGGCCTTTAAATATGACTTATAGCTCGAGAACTCAAAGACGAAAACCATATATATTTCAAACTCTTATGCAAGAAATTATAGTATTACTATAATTTAATCAAGAATTTATATCTATTTGTACTACACTTTATAATGCGCCGCATTTAATGTGTGGCTCAAAACGAGACAAGGCGTGTGCCTTGCACCCAACTTAACCAAGGAGTTTCAAAATGCGATTGAGTAATGTTCGCCCCTCAACTCAACATTAAGGTCCTCTTAGCTGTCAACCTTTTCGTAGCTTCCCTCACCTACGCCCAAAGCGTGAAAACAAATCTTCGCGATCAACGCATGTCAAAGACAGCGACCTTCCTCAACACAGAAAGAAGCAGTTCTGGAGAAGCTCTCGTCACCCTCATTCGCAAGAATCAGCAAAGATTGAAGGACGAAGGCACAAATAAAAAACAACTCGAAAGGCAAACCTCACGACAAGAGCGCCGGTCCATCCCGTTAGGGGGAAACAGCGGTGGGGGCGGTGATGCTGTTTTACTTGAGTCAGGTCAAGTCGTCCATTTGGACTTCTATGAAACTCTCGATCGCTACCAACTTACTCCCATCACTCCATCAGGTTCGAATCTTGATGAAATGGTTGCGAGCCTTCTCGAACGCCTCGCTAAAAGGGATTCAGTTCGTGCCCAGCTGTACAGAAATTGGTATCGCACTTTCTTTGCCGAAACAGGCATGCTCAGCAATAAAAAGGCAGCAAATCTTGCTGATGAGGGTGGGACCTTTATTTGTGCACATTGTGAAGTGTTTCAGTTGGTGATCCAAAAGGAGATTGACCCACCCATCTCGCCCCATCGGTATTACATCGTTGAAGATGTTTGGAACCAAATGAGTTTAGATCAACAAGCCTACACGGTGATTCATGAACTTCTCTTGCGTGAGCTGCGTGCAAGTGGGCCCAAGCGCATAACAGAAGAAATCCGCTATTTCAACGCTCTTTTAATTTCAGACTCTTTCAAAGAACTGACTCGAGAAGACTACCAAAACTTGCTGGTCCGATTTGGATTCTTGTTTCAAACCAATCAATGGGGCTATTTGGATATTTTCTATCGAGATACTAAGGCACGATTGGCCGCTATGGATTTTGGAACCTACGAAATCGGTCCTTTTGAAATCCCAGTCTTCAACAGTCCAGTTGGTCGTGGCGGTTTTCATTTAGAATGGGGGCGGGAAGTCTGGACCGATTGCGAAAAACAAGACTGCTTCACTTACGTTTTGAATAGGTCAGCTGAACTTGCGGGATCACAACTAGGAGAGACTTTTGAGGTCTTCAAAGGTGATGGTCTTCCGATCCTCGGTTTTGTGGTAAAACACAAAGCGGGTGAGCCTACAAACTGGAGCAAAGTTTTAATTTTGGGTGGAGAGGCAAGAGGTGAATGGGCTTCAGACCTCCGAGCTCTTCATGCATTAGAAGCCGCTGGCTTGAGCGGGGGGCGTAATGAAGGCGCGTTTAAGAAAGATTTTGCAGATCGTATGAGGGCTGAACCTATGGAGTCTTCGAAAGCATGGATCATCGACTCGGCAATTGGCGGGTTCGTTGGCAACCTTGCTAAGTATCAAATGACGCTTCACCGTGCTGAGCAGAGCTTAACAATGGCCGTATGTGCAGGCGGATTAACTACTGGCGCAGACTTTCTCAATTTTTTCTTGGGTCTTAGCGATGAGGATCCACTACGTCCGTGTGCGAGGTCTGGTACACTGGTAGAACTGACTTCCACGGGCGCTCAGTTTCGAAAAATCATATCGCAAAATGCCGAAGTAATCTCAGGGCAGAATTATCTCATTAGTTTCACAATGAATTCAATTGTCATAACGGAATCGCGTCATTCTTCTAATATGTTCGGAGTTCAAACTGGAAAAACATCGGAAAGTATCCAGGTATTAATAAGTTCGTTGGATAACCAACATTAGGCGGCGTATTTAAGGCTTGGCTTTTGAAAAAATGAGCGCACTTTATTTTTGTTTTTCTGAAGTGACTTCATTGATCGAGTCACTTGTTTTTTAAAGTTGGCTTTGTCAA